>JAIXSW010000263.1 GCA_027484495.1 Gammaproteobacteria bacterium | reverse complement strand
GGGCATTACGCAGACCATGCCGGTACAGCACTTGCGCGCGTGACAACCCTTTAGCTCTGGCGGTTTTAATGTAATTCTGTTCCAGCACTTCGAGCATGGACTGACGTACAAAGCGGATCATCACATTGGTCGGGTAACTGGCCAGAATCAAGGTCGGTAATGTCAGATGTAACATCGCATCGTAGGCGGCAGCGCTGCGGTCAATGGCCGGCGTCAGAAGGATATCGATAAACACAAAGCCAGTCTGGGCGGGCACCTCAAACAGAACGCCGAGCCGACCTGATGTAGGCAACCAGCCGAGTTGAAGTGAAAACAACATAATACAGATCAGTGCCAGCCAGAACACCGGCATGGAATAGCCAATCAGCGCCAGCCCGGATATGAGCTTGTCCAGCACACTGTCTTTTTTTACTGCCGCTAACAGCCCTAATGGAATGCCAACCAGCAGGCTCAGGCAAAGGGCATATGATGCCAGCTCCAATGTTGCCGGCAACACCCGGCTAATCTCGTATAGCACGCTCTGCTGACTGGAAAACGATAGTCCCCAGTTGCCGTCGAGTAATCTGCGATTGTATTCGATATATTGCTGCCACAGACTTTGGTCCAGCCCAAGGCTGTGCTGCAATTGCCGGTGTTGCTCGGGCGTGATATCCCGCAACCCAGTCAGGTTACTGACCAGATCGCCGGGGAACAGATAGTTCAGGCTAAATACAAAGATAGTCAATGCTACAAAAACAAAGCCAAGTAAAAACAAGCGACGGGCGAGATAGCGCAGGATCATGGTGTTTTCCCGTCAAGAACAAAACTGATACCGCCATAAGGGTTGATACTAACCCCCTGGACCCTGCTGTTTTTCACCTGAAAGCGTTTGGAGTGCGCAATGGGCACCAGTGGCATTTGTTCGTGCAGATATTGTTGTGCTGCCAGATAATAGCTACGGCGCTGTGGTACGTCGGTCGTCTGCAGTGCGCTGGCAATAAACTGATCAAAATGTTCATCACACCAGTTGGCGCGGTTGCTACCGGATACTGCTGCGGCACAGCTTAACAGTGGCCGCAGGAAATTGTCCGGATCTGCGTTATCAGCTGACCAGCCAATCAGCACCGAATCATGTTCTCCCTGACCCAGTTTACGGCGAAAAGTGTTCCACTCGTAAGACACAATGCGGGCCCGCACGCCAATGACCCGCAAATCAGCCTGGATCAGTTCCGCCATTTTTTGCGCATTCGGATTGTACATACGCTGCACAGGCATGGCCCAGATATCGAGGCTAAAGCCATTGGGATAACCGGCTTCCTTTAACAACTGGCGGGCTTTTTCCGGGTTAAAACTGTCGGCAGCAGCGTCTTTCCGGTATGCCCATGAGTTGGGGGGAAGTACAGAGGTTGCTTCTTCGGCCTGGCCGAAATAAACCGCCTGTAAAATGTTGGGTTTATTGATTGCCAGACCTAACGCCTGTCGTACTTTGACCTGATTAAATGGTGCTTTTTGCGTATTAAAGGCCCAGAACCCTACGTTCATGCTGGTTTGTTGGTCGACGCGAAAATCGGGACGACTTGACAGCATCTGTAATTCTGCCAGGCGCGGGATTGGTGCAACATCACACTCCTGCGTCAATAGCTTGGCCAGCCGTTTGGTATTGTCCGGCACAATATCGATCACCAGTTGCGCCAATGAGCCATGTTCACGCCAATACGCCGGGTGCCGGTAGTACCGGATCAGGACGCCTTTCTGGTATTCGCGAAACATAAAAGGCCCGGTACCGATCGGCAGTGAATCCAGTTGCGCCTTCTGATTGCTTTGCACCAGAGAATTACCGTACTCCGCCGATAAAATCGCAGCGAAATCGGTCGCAAGTACCGATAAAAATGAGCTGTCTGGTTGATTCAGCCGGAATTCGACCTCATCACTGCCAAGTGCGGTGACGCTTTGAATGCGTTGACGCCACTCGATGCTGTCAAAGTATGGGTACTCTGTTGCCGTTTGAAAAAACGGATGGTCAACCAACAGCATTCGGTTAAAGGTAAAAGTGACATCCTCAGCGCTCAATGCACGCGTCGGTGAAAAATATGCAGTGTGGTGGAATTGCACATCGTGACGAAGTTTAAACCGATAGGACAAGCCATCGGCGCTGACTTGCCAGCTGTGCGCCAACGCAGGTATTAACGCACCGGTTGCCGGATCAATATCCAGCAACCTGTCATACAAGTGTTGGCTAATCGCATCAATGGTAGTGCCTGAAGTGACCAGTTGCGGGTTAAATGTTTCTGGTGAGCCTTCGGCACAATAGACCAATCCATTGATGCTATCACTAGGGGTGACCGGCTGGCAGGCAGCTAACCACAATACGAGACTGAGGCTGCCTAAACGGCATGGGGTTGAATTCATTGTTGGCTGTCTAACAGTTTGTATTTTTTCATATATCCACGAAGTTGATGATACGTCAGATTTAATGCATCCGCAGTCTTTTTCTGATTGTACTGGCAGGCAGCCAGTGCTTGTTTAATCAAGGTTACTTCGTAGTTTTCAGACAGCAGTTTAAACTCCTGCATTTGGGCAACATCAAACTGTAATGCCGATGTCGCTTGTGTTGATGCTGGCGTTGATATCACCTGTGGGGCAGGGCTGGCCCCCGCTGCTGCGATCGGCGCACTGATTTGGCGGTCAACAGTCCGGACCCGGGCTTGCGGGCGAAACGGTGAGGCAAACGGGTCAAACAGGATATCGTGGACCGGCACGTACGGATTGTTGGTGCGATACACACTACGCTCGACCACATTTTTCAGTTCCCGCACGTTGCCCGGCCAGTCATAATCCATCAGTTGGCGTTTGGCTCTGTCGCTAAAACCGCTGAACAGCTCGAAGTTCAGTTCGCGTGCCATGTTAATAGCAAAGTGCTCAGCCAGTTGCATGATATCTTCCTGCCGCTCCCGCATCGGCGGCAACGTGATCACATCAAAGGCTAGTCGGTCTAACAAGTCTGCACGAAACTCACCGCGTTCGGCCATGCCAGGTAAATCTTCATTGGTGGCACAAACTAACCTTACATCCACTTTAATCGGTCTGCTGCCGCCAACTCGTTCAAATTCGCCGTATTCAATTACCCGCAGTAATTTTTCCTGCACCAATCCCGGGGTATTGGCCAGCTCGTCGAGGAATAATGTGCCGAAATTAGCGCGTTCAAAGCGACCCTCATGGCGTTTACTGGCACCGGTAAAAGCGCCGGCCTCATGGCCAAATAACTCACTTTCCAGCAAATTTTCATTTAATGCAGCACAGTTCAGCGTCAGATAATTTTGGTCCCAGCGCTGCGATAAGTAATGCAGCCGCGCTGCGATTAACTCTTTACCCGTACCGCGTTCGCCGATAATGAGTACTGGTTTATTCAGTGGGGCAATCTGGGAGACCTGATCCAATACGTTGAGAAAACTGTTAGATTGGCCTATCAGATTGTCTTGTTGAAACGCGCGTGCCATGAGACTGCCATTTAGTGGTTAAATTTGCTAATTAGTAGTCTATTTGAAAGTGAGCTTTGGCGACAGCGTTTAATGAAAATAAATAAACACATAAAATACAATGACTTATGATTGATTGCAGAGTTGGCAAGGATCCTGAATAAGACTATCTGACTCAATCAGACACCAAACGAGGTAAACATCATGGGTATTTTCTCTCGCTTCTCAGACATCGTGAATTCAAATATCAACGCACTGTTAGATAAAGCTGAAGATCCGGAAAAAATGGTTCGCCTGATCATTCAGGAAATGGAAGATACATTGGTTGAAGTGCGTTCGACCTCTGCTAAAACCATCGCAGAGAAAAAAGAACTGCAACGTGTTGTCAGCCGGCTGGAAGAAGATGTGGCCGACTGGCAAGGTAAAGCCGAACTCGCGCTGAGCAAAGATCGTGACGATTTAGCCCGCTCAGCATTAGTCGAAAAACAAAAAGCCGCAGATCAGGCCGCTTCAGTAAACGCTGATATTTCAAATTTAGATTTACATATCAGCAAGTTACAGGATGAGGTTTCGCAGTTGCAGGAAAAGCTGGCGGATGCCAAAGCGCGGCAGAAAACTATGCTGATGCGTCAGCAAACAGTAGCATCGCGGTTAGAAGTGAAAAAATCACTGGACAGCACCCGCTTAAACGATGCGATGTATAAGTTTGAACGTTACGAGCAAAAGATCGACAATCTGGAAGCTCAGGTCGAATCTTACGACTTAGGTAAAAAGACTCTGCGCGATGAATTCGCAGAGCTGGCTTCTCAGGACAAAATTGATTCTGAACTGGCAGCACTGAAAGCAAAAATGAACCAAGAGAATAACGCCTGATTATCAGGCGTTTCTGGAGCCGAACATGGATATTACCGAAGCTTTTGCGATACCGATGATCATCTTTATGATTTGTGTGGCACCGATCTGGATCATTATGCACTATCGCAGCAAACGCAAAATTTCAGAGGGCCTGTCCGAGCATGAACTGGCGCAACTGAATGATTTATCAGTGAAAGCTGAGCGAATGGCGGACCGGATTAAGACGCTGGAGGCCATCCTGGATGCAGACGCACCAAACTGGAGGCGTAAACATGAGTAGCAAACGTCGCGAGCTGTTGCGGGATGACCGCAACGGTAAAATAGCCGGAGTCTGTGCCGGTATTGCCGATTACTTCGGTTGGGAATTGTGGCTGGTGCGTGTGGTCGTTCTGGCATCAGTATTACTGGGTTTCGGCGGTATTTTACCGGTTCTGTATCTGGTCGGCTGGATAGTACTGGAGAAAAAATCGGTCGCTGAACAACGCAGTGGCGAGCCGGTTCGGGCTGCTGCAGAGCGTCCGGTGGAAGTAAAAACCCGGGTCTGGCAACGCGGTGAAGCACCACCCCGCGCCCTGAATCATCTGAAGCAACAGTTTGACAGCATAGAATACCGGTTGCGTGATATGGAATCCTATGTCACGTCCAGCAAGTTTCAGTTACATCGCGAGTTTAATAAACTCTGACAGCCGGCAATAGCCGCTCAACAACCGCAGGAAGTGTGTAACTGATGGAATTTCACCTGCCAGGCCGCGCCAGAGAACTTGGGCAACGTCTGGCGAATCAGCATCTGCGTTTGGGGATAACTGGTGTCAGTGGTGCAGGTAAAACTGCATTTCTCACCAGTTTCATCCATCAGCTGACAAAGACGCAACAGCCTCAGCTGCCGTTTTTCCAGGTCATGCAACAACAGCGTTATTTGGGCGGGCAGTGTGTGCCGAACCTGATGGCACAGCGCGCGCGTTTTCCATTTGAGTTGAACTTGCAGCAACTACAACAAGGTCAGTGGCCTGCTTCTACAACGGCGCTGAGTCAAATTACTCTACAGCTGCGTTATAAACCGCAGAGTCCGTTAAAACAAAAACTACTGGATTGGCAAACACTGACGCTGGAGATCACTGATTATCCCGGTGAATGGTTGCTCGATTTGCCTATGCTATCTCTGGACTACGCCACCTGGTGTGACAACGTCTGGGCGATGTTAGACACAGAAAATGTGTCTACTCTCGCGGAACCATTCCGTCGGCACCTGCAGCTGGCCGATACGGCCGGTGGGCCCTTGGTTCTGCAGCAGTTAACCGATCTGTATCAGCAACTGCTGCAGAACCTGAAGCAACAACAACTCAGTCTGATCCTGCAGCCTGGCCGGTTATTACGTCCGGCTGAACTGGCTGGTGCGCCGTTATTACAACTATTTCCATTGTTGCCTGCTCAGTTGGCGCAGGACAACACCTTAACCCGCCAGCTTAAACAGAATTTCGACGATTATAAGCACAAAGTGGTTGAGCCATTTTATCGGGACTATTTCGCCGGGCTGGATCGCCAGGTGATTATGGCGGACTGCCTTGGCGCGCTGAATCGGGGACATCATGCGATGCAGCAATTGCAACAGGCGTTGATGTTAATCATGCAGCATTTTTCTTACGGCCCCGACAGCTGGTGGCGCCGGATCTGGCAGCCGCGTATTGATAAAGTGTTATTTGTCGCGTCCAAGGCTGATTTGCTGACGCCGGACCAGCACCGGAACCTGCTGTTATTGTTACAGCAGATGCTGCAACAGCCACTGTACCAGCGACGTTATCAGCGCTGTGAGACTGAAGCGCTGGCTGTCGCGGCAGTGGTTAGCTCTGAACTGGGTCAAGTAAAGACGCCGGAAGGGAATAAGCCATGCCTGCGCGGTCGGCTGGCCAAGACCGGCGAACTGCAGCTGTTGTACCCGGGCGAAGTACCGTTATCCATGCCATCGTCTGTATTGTTTCAGCACCACCAGTTCGCTTTTCCTGAGTTTCTGCCGCTGATTGGTCCAGGTTCGTTGTTCCCAGAGCAACTGCGAATGGATCAAGCGTTGCAATTTTTGCTTGGAGATCACTTGCAATGAAACCATTAAAAACGGCAGAGCAATTTAATGTCGATGAGTTTGTCAGTGTAAAGCCGGCTACTGCTGAGATCCCGCTGGCACAGCCTCAACAATTTTCTGCCGATGCATTTGTATCCGTGAATGAAGCAACGGGCAGAGCGAATGAATTGCCCAAGGCTATCAACACAGCCGGGATCTCGCGCTGGCTTGGGGTAGGCCTCAGCCTTGTGCTGCTGGTGGCGTTGCTGCAATGGGCCGAATTTGTCCAGGACAGCCTGAATAGCAGTGTTGTACAAGGCGCTGCGGCACTGGCTCTGACCGGTTTTGGTGTGGCGGCGCTGACTAAAATATGCTGGAGTAGCTGGCGTGGCCGGCGTCAGCATGCAGAACGCCAGTCTTGGCGGCAGCAAGGTTCAGCCATGCAAAATAGTCTGCAGTATGGGCAGGCATCGGCTTTATGTCAGCGCATGTTAAAACAAACGCCGGCGTCGGCCGAGGCGTTTTATGCACAGCAAAATCCACAACTATCGGATGCAGAAACGTTGCAGCTGTTTGATTTGCTGGTGTTACAACCGTTGGATCAGCAAGCGGCGGTCTGCATCAGTGCGGCGGCAAAACAAGCCGGCATGGCGGTGGCATTAAGTCCGTTCGCACTGGCCGACATGGCATTAGTGAGCTGGCGGGCCTGGCGCTTGCTGGCCGAACTTTCAGCTTTGTATGGCGTGCAAATTGGTGCTTTGCAGCGACTGGCGCTGATTAAAAAGTTCGCAAATTTGTTGTTTTGGACTGGTGCGACTGAACTGGCGATTGATATTGGCGGCGATTTTCTTGGGGTAGAGTTAAGCAGTAAATTGTCGGCGCGTGCTGGTCAGGGCGTGCTGGCTGGTCTTATGTTGGCGCGGCTGGGCCGGTTTATTCAGCAAGAATTGCGGCCGTTACCGTTAGTGACGCAACAAGCAACGGTGCAACCGTTGTTGCAGTCGCTGTTACAACGGTTGCTGCAACGACCACCTGCACAATAATATTTACAAATCTACAGTTCAGACCTGTCGTCACTGCGCCGCAAACGGACAGACAGATGTCTGCATGCCTTGTCGTGGTTATAACTTGTTTGCTTAATTGTTTGATAATTTTATCTAAGCAGTCAGGTTGTTATGAGCAGTAGCAGTAAACACGCAGAAACGATGTGCATCCATGCCGGCAAGACTTATGACCGGCAGTTTGGCAGTCTCGCCACACCTTTATACCAAACGTCCACTTTTGTGTTTGATAGTGCCGAGCAGGGCGCGGCGCGCTTTGCCGGTGAAACCGAAGGGTATATTTATACCCGGCTTGGCAATCCGACCACCCGCGAGCTCGAGCTGAAAGTTGCGGCGCTGGAAGGGATGGCGGACGGCGCAGCAACTGCTACCGGTATGGGCGCGGTGGCTGCTGCGACTTTGGCTTTCCTGCAGCAAGGTGACCATCTGATCGCCAGTCATGCGATTTATGGTTGTAGTTTTGCTCTGTTTAATCACCAGTTTGCCCGGTACGGCATCGAAGTCAGTTTTGTTGATATGACTGATCACGCGGCCGTTGAAGCCGCACGCCGGCCCAATACCCGTATGCTGTTTGCCGAGACGCCGATTAATCCCAATCTGGTGGTGTTAGATCTGGAATTCCTTGGTCAGTTCTGTCGCCAACATCAGATCAAATCAGTGATCGATAACACATTCCTGACGCCATTACTGCAGCAGCCGGCGCGGTATGGTATCGATATCATCATCCATAGCGCGACCAAATATCTGAACGGTCACGGCGATGTCGTCGCCGGTATTATTCTGTCGGACGCTGACACCATCCAGACCATCAAGCTGACGACCCTGAAAGATATGGGCGCGACCATCAGCCCCCATGATGCCTGGCTGATTATCCGCGGCTTAAAGACTTTATCAGTGCGGATGGAGCGTCATTGTCAGAACGCGCAGCGCGTAGCAGAGTTTTTGCATGCGCATCCGGCAGTTGCCACTGTGTATTATCCTGGTTTGCCTGGTCATCCGGGCCACCGATTTATCGGTAGTCAGATGAAAGCCGCCGGCGGCGTGCTGGCGTTTGAATTAAAAGGCAGTCTGGAAGACGGCCGGTATTTTATCAACCAATGTGAGTTGTTGAGTCTGGCAGTCAGTCTTGGCGATGCTGAGTCTCTGATCCAACATCCGGCATCCATGACCCATAGTCCATACACTGCAGAAGAACGCCGGTTGGCTGGTATCAGCGATGGGCTCATCCGCATTTCCGTGGGACTCGAGCATGTTGAGGATATTATTGCCGACTTGCAGCAAGCCTTGGTAAAGATGCAGATACAGCAAAAATAATTATTTAAAACAGTTGGTTGTGTTGCTGGTGTGATGCCTTGTACATTTTTTTGCACAGTTGTGCAGACGTCAGTTTGTGGCGCTGGGTTAACAGCTCAGATGCAATCCACTA
The DNA here is from genome assembly GCA_027484495.1 of Gammaproteobacteria bacterium. GTDB lineage: Bacteria > Pseudomonadota > Gammaproteobacteria > Enterobacterales > Alteromonadaceae > Pararheinheimera. The sequence goes on along the minus strand of JAIXSW010000263.1, from coordinate 10,061 downwards.
GGATGCCAGCCATTCAGCCAGCCCAACCGAGGCAGGCAAGCAGAATTAACAGGTTGTAACATGACATCTTACGTATCCCGTGAATCGGATGCCGACGGCATTATTGCCTGGTCCGACGAAGAGAACCAAATTTGGTCAGATTTGATCAAGCGCCAACTCAGCTGCATCGAAGGCAAGGCCTGCAATGAATACATGGCCGGCCTGCAGCGATTAAATCTGCCACAAGATCGCATCCCTCAGCTGCATGAAGTGAATGCTGTTCTGCAGGCCACCACAGGCTGGCAGTGTGCTGAAGTGCCGGCCCTCATCAGTTTCGATCGCTTTTTTGAATTGTTGGCGAATAAACAGTTCCCGGTCGCCACTTTTATCCGCAGCCGCGAAGAGTTTGATTACCTGCAGGAACCGGATGTGTTCCACGAAATTTTTGGCCACTGCGCCATGCTGACTCATCCTGACTTCGCCGAATTCACTCATATGTACGGTAAGCTTGGTTTGGCGGCCAGTAAGCAGGATCGGGTGTATCTGGCCCGGTTGTACTGGTTCACTATTGAATTTGGTCTGATTGATACCCCAGATGGGTTGCGCATTTATGGCGGTGGCATTCTGTCGTCTCCCGGTGAAACTCAATATGCGATCCATTCTGACATTCCACAGCGTAAGGTATTGGATGTGGTGGATGTGTTCCGCACGCCATATCGCATCGACATTATGCAACCTATTTACTTCCGCATTCAGAGTATTCGTCAGCTGTTTGACATCGCACAAATGGACCTGATGACGTTGGTGCAGCAAGCCAAGGCCTTGGGTCTGCACGCGCCTATGTTTGCGCCGAAAGAGAAAAAAGCCAGTTAATTTTAATGAAAATGAGTACAACAATGACTGAACTTGCCAGACAAAAGTGTGAAGCGTGCCGTGCCGATGCGCCGCGGGTATCGGATGAAGAATTACCGCAATTAATGCGGCAAATTCCGGACTGGACTCCAGTGGTCCGGGATGGCATTTTGCAACTGGAACGCGAATACAAGTTTAAAAACTTTAAGCTGGCTTGGGCTTTCCATCACAAAGTGGCGGAACTGGCCGAAGCAGAAGGCCATCACCCAGCTTTACTGCTGGAGTGGGGCAAACTGACCGTGACCTGGTGGTCACATTCCATCAAAGGCTTGCATAAAAATGACTTTATTTGTGCTGCCAAAACGGATGCGCTGCTGGTGACTGAATAAGCAGGCGTGCAACATTGAGAAAAGCTGCCCCGGCAGCTTTTTTTTCGCTTTGGATTTGGCTTTAAATCCGGCTCACGTTCACAAAAGTTTACAAAAGAGCTGGTCTGAAGCTTGTGCTTTGCCGTATGATAAAAATACCTGTCATCTCGCAAGGTTGTCATTCATATGCGCTTAGAAATCCATTGTCAGGACCGTGTTGGTATCGCTCAGGAAGTGTTAAACATCCTGGTGTCATTTCAGATTGATCTGCGCGGTATTGAAGTTGACCCCGAATTAGGCCGGATGTTTGTTGCCTTTCCAACGGTCGATTTCGAAAAATTCCAGGACCTCATGGCGAAGATCCGCCGCATTCCCGGCGTCGAAGACGTCAAAACTACTGCTTTTATGCCATCAGAACGTGAACACAATGAGCTGTTCACACTGCTAAAAACTCTGCCGGATGGTGTGATAGCGATCGACACCAAAGCCAATGTGACCGTAATCAATGAAGCCGCCCTCGACGCGCTGACGCTGCAGCGCGAGGAAGTTGCCGGTTTACCTTTGTCACCTTTGGTCAAAGGATTTAATTTTCAGCGCTGGCTGGAAAGTGATGATGTGCTGGCGCAAACCCGCAAAATTGAAATTCATGGTAAGAAATTTATCGCGGATATTCTGCCGGTGATGGTGCCGGCCGAGGCGGGCCATGAAATTCTGGCCGGAGCCGTGATCACATTAAAATCAGAGAGCCGGCTCGGTGAGCAAATGGTTGCATTTAAAAAAGGCGACCAGGAAAGCTTCAATTCGATTCAGGCCAGCAGCAACCTGATGCGTAAAGTGGTGCGGGAAGCGAAAAAAATGGCCCAGCTCGACGCGCCGATTTTAATTACCGGTGAAACCGGCACCGGTAAAGAATTACTGGCGCGGGCATGTCACGGTGCCAGCAGCCGTGCGGGGAAACCATTCCTTGCCGTCAATTGTGCGGCTTTACCGGACAATGTCGCCGAGTCTGAATTATTTGGTTATGGCCCGAATGCCTTTCCGGGCACAACTGAAGGTAAAAAAGGCATTTTTGAGCAGGCCAATCGCGGGACCGTGTTTTTGGATGAGATTGGCGAAATGTCACGCGAGATCCAAACCAAACTGTTGCGCTTTTTACAGGATGGCAGTTTTCGCCGTGTGGCAGATGAAAACGAAGTGCGGGTTGATGTGCGGGTAATTTGTACCACACAAAAAGATTTACCCGGCATGGTGCAGGAAGGGCGTTTTCGCGAAGATTTGTATTACCGCCTGAACGTACTGACGTTAGTGCTGCCGCCGCTGAGGGACCGCAAGCAGGATATCGTGCCATTGGCAGAGCACTTTATGGCTCGTCTGGCGGCACGCTTGGGTCGCAAACCGCCAAAACTCACTGAAAATTGTGCCAGTTTCATTCAGCAATATCCCTGGCCAGGTAACGTGCGGCAATTAGAGAACGCATTGTATCGCGCGGTGACGCTGCTCGAAGGCGCAGAGCTCGACAAAGAACAGTTACAGTTGCCAAGTTACACCAACGACTTTGGTTATCTGGAGAAAGATTTTGACGGCACACTGGACGAAGCAGTAAAACGCTTTGAAGCCAGTTTATTGCGAAAACTATTCCCGGCTTACCCAAGTTCGCGTCAACTGGCGAAAAAACTCGGTTTAAGTCATACCGCAGTGGCAAATAAATTGCGCGAATATGGTATCAACCGCAAGAGTGTAAAAATTTAATTACACTTCGTCCTGCATTCGATACTGGGAAAAGGCCGTTTTGCCCGCAAAACGGCCTTTTTTACCGATTAAACGAAAAAATGCAGTTTTCGTATGCCAAACGATACAAAACGGCTGTTTTACGCTGTTAGCAGTATGTAAGCGGCCAAGCTTTCTTTTTCTGTGGCGAACGGCAAGATAGCAGGGATCCCCCTGTATTTATTTTCCGGAGTTTGTCATGTTTGACCCAATCAATCCGCTTGGTACTGATGGTTTTGAGTTTGTTGAGTACACAGCTGCTGATGCGGATGGTATCCGCCAGTTAAAGGAACTTTTTCAGTCACTTGGTTTTTCTGAAGTTGCCCAGCACCGCTCAAAACAAGCCTGGTTATATAAACAGGGCGACATCAACTTTATCGTCAATGGCGAGCCGAATTCGCAGGCCGAAGAATTTGCCCGCGTGCATGGTCCGAGTGTCTGTGCCATGGCTTTTCGGGTGAAAGACGCCGCTGCAGCGCTGAAACATGCAGTCGCGAACGGTGCGAAAGAATATAAAAATCAAATTGGCCCGATGGAACTGAATATCCCGGGTGTCTATGGCATTGGTTCAAGCCTGCTGTATTTCGTCGACCGTTATGGCCAGAGCTCTGTCTATGACATCGACTTTAAATTCTATGACAACTGGCAGACGACGATGGCGGCACATGGCGTCGGTCTGGAAGTGCTGGACCACCTGACGCACAACGTCAAACGCGGCAATATGAATGTCTGGGCTGGTTTTTATGAGCGGATCGGTAATTTCCGCGAGATCCGTTATTTTGATATCGAAGGCAAACTGACCGGTCTGGTGTCCCGCGCAATGACTGCGCCTTGTGGCAAGATCCGTATTCCAATCAACGAATCTTCAGATGACAAATCTCAAATCGAAGAATTTATCCGTGAATATAAAGGCGAGGGTATCCAGCATATCGCACTGACCACGGAAGATATTTATGAAACAGTACGGACATTACGCAGCCGTGGCATGGATTTCATGCCAACGCCGGATACTTATTACAACAAAGTGAATGCCCGGGTCGAAGGCCATACCGAAGATCTGGATGCGCTGCGTGAACTGCGTATTCTGATTGATGGCGCGCCGGAAAAAGACGGGATCCTGCTGCAGATTTTCACCAAAACCGTGATTGGACCGGTGTTCTTCGAAATTATCCAGCGTAAAGGCAACGAAGGCTTTGGCGAGGGCAATTTCAAAGCCCTGTTCGAATCGATTGAAGAAGATCAAATCCGCCGTGGGGTATTAGCAGATGCGTAAATGGGCGCAATTTCCGTTAAAAGAAGGCGATGTTTCGCGCCAGGCGCATGCCGATTTCCCGGAACAGGCGATTTATGAACGCGAAACCGGTCGCAGTGGCTTTTTTGGCCCCGCCAGCCACTTCCATCACACGCATGCGCCGACGGGCTGGAGCAACTGGGAAGGGCCGTTAAAACCGCGCTTATTTAACTTCAATGAGATCGGCGAAGATAAAACTAATTCGCCGTGGCAGGTGCCGAATTTGCTGCACAATGCGCATTGTAAAATGCGCACCTGGCGCCTTGAACAATCGATGGATTTCCTGGTTCGCAACGCCGATGGCGACGAGCTGCTGTTTATCCACGAAGGCAGCGCTGAACTGTTCTGCGATTACGGCCACCTGAGCCTGCGCGATGGCGATTATGTCGTGATCCCACGTTCGACCTGCTGGCGGCTGGAGACCTCTGCACCACTGTTTGTGCTGCTGATTGAAGCGACCAATGATTCATACCAACTGCCGGAAAAAGGTCTGGTTGGCAATCACGCCATTTTTGATCCAGCGATGCTGGATACGCCAAAAATTGACGATGCCTTTAAAGCGCAGTACAGCGAACAACAAACCCAGGTCCATGTAAAACGTCATGGTCAGGTTTCGGTGATCACCTATCCGTATAATCCGCTGGATGCCATCGGCTGGCACGGCGACTTAGCCGTGATGCGGATCAACTGGCGGGATATCCGGCCATTGATGAGCCATCGCTATCATTTACCGCCATCAGCCCATACCACTTTTGTTGCCAGTCGTTTTGTGGTTTGTACCTTTGTGCCGCGGCCAATTGAAAGCGACCCGGGTGCATTAAAAGTGCCGTTTTACCACAATAACGACGACTACGATGAAGTGCTGTTTTACCACGCCGGTGATTTCTTCAGCCGTGACAACATCGAGCGTGGCATGGTGACCTTCCATCCGGCTGGTTTCACCCATGGACCACATCCAAAAGCCTTCCAGGCTGGCCGCGAGTATCGCAAAAAGTTCACCGACGAAGTCGCAGTGATGCTGGATACCCGTGATGCGCTGGAAATGGGTGCAGCGGCCATGGCCACTGAGAATCCGGATTACGTCAACAGCTGGAAAACTAAACCAGCTGAAACGAAGTAACAGTCTGACAGGAAAGATAAAATGAAATTAGCCAGTCTGAAAAATAACAGCCGCGACGGCCAGTTAGTCGTCGTCAGCCGCGATTTAACCAAAGCCGTGACGGTGGCGCACATCGCCGGCACTATGCAATATGCGTTAGATCATTGGTCCGTGGTTGCGCCACAGCTTGCTGAGGTCTACCTGGGCCTTAATCACGGGACAGTGCAGGGCGAATTTGCCTTTGACCAAACGGCCTGTGAATCGCCATTGCCGCGCGCTTACCAGTGGGCTGACGGCAGCGCTTATGTTAACCATGTTGAATTAGTGCGCCGTGCACGCAATTCAGAGATGCCACCGAGTTTCTGGACTGATCCGCTCATGTACCAGGGCGGCTCGGATGACTTTATTGGTCCTCGTGATCAAATCGATGTGGTCAGCGAAGACTACGGTATTGATTTTGAAGGCGAAGTTGCCGTCATCACCGGTGATGTCGCGATGGCATCCACACCGGAGCAGGCGCGTCAGCAGATTCGGTTAGTGATGTTGGTCAATGATGTGTCGTTACGTGGTTTGATCCCAAATGAGTTGGCCAAAGGTTTCGGTTTTTTCCAGTCCAAACCAGCCTCTGCATTTAGCCCGGTTGCTGTCACACCAGAAGAACTCGGCACAGACTGGCAGGACGCGAAATTACACCTGCCGCTGGTATCGCACTTAAACGGTAAACTGTTTGGCAAACCAAATGCCGGTGTTGACATGACCTTTGACTTCGGTCAGTTGGTAGCGCACGCCGCCAAGACCCGCAATCTCGGCGCGGGTGCCATCATCGGCTCTGGTACTGTGTCAAACAAACAAGGTACTGACTACGGCACTTCAATTGATGAAGGCGGACTGGGTTATTCCTGTATCGCTGAAGTCCGGATGATTGAAACTATCCGTGACGGCGCGCCAAAAACCTCATTCATGAAGTTTGGTGACCGGATCCGGCTGGAAGTACTGGACGGGCAAGGCCAGAGCATTTTTGGTGCTATTGACCAGCAGGTTGTGCAATATCAGCCACGCTGAGCGCCTGGCCGTTTAATCAAATAGCAGTGAAATCAAAATCAAAGGCCGGCATTTGCCGGCCTTTTTTAAACGGAGTTTCTGATGTTGACTTTGTATACCTACTGGCGGTCGTCGGCCGCTTATCGGGTGCGTATTGCGCTGGCTTTGAAAGGGCTTGATGCAACACAAATCCCGGTCCATTTATTAAAAGATGGTGGTCAGCAGCGCGCTGAACCCTATAAAACGCTGAATCCGGCGCAGCTGGTGCCAACGTTGCAACACGACGCACTGACACTGAATCAGTCACTGGCAATCATTGAATATCTCGATGCTGTCTATCCACAGCAGCCACTGCTGCCGGAAGATCCTGCCACAGCGGCGGTGGTGCGTGCACTGGCGCTGGATATTGCTTGTGACATTCACCCGCTGAACAACCTGCGGGTGCTGCAATATTTAACCGGTACGCTGGGCGTCTCGGAACAGCAAAAAACCGATTGGATCCAGCATTGGCTGCGGCAGGGCTTTGCTGCTCTTGAACAACGGCTGGTGTTGACGGCCGGACTTTACTGCGTTGGTGATCAGGTCACGCTGGCGGACCTCTGTCTGGTGCCACAAGTCTACAATGCGTTGCGCTTTGCCGTTGATTTAACACCGTATCCGCAGATCCAAAAGGTGTATCAGCAGTGTCTGCTGCTACCGGCTTTTAGCACTGCAGCGCCGGAGCAACAGCCGGATGCACAAAACTAGCACCGCTCTCATTGCGGTGCATTGCTGGCCGGAAACCGCAGTGTAAAAGCGGCACCACCGAGCTCGGAGCGGCTCACACTGATGTCACCCTGATGTTTTTGTACTATGGCCTGGCAGATCGATAAACCCAGGCCTGTACCGGTACCCGCGGCTTTGGTGGTAAAAAACGGTGTGAAGATATGCGGCAGTACCTCATCGGCGATGCCGGGGCCGCTGTCTTCAATACAAACCTGCAGCCAGCTATCCAGTCTTACCGTGGTGATCCGCAGTTGTCCGGCTCCGGCGCCAATCGCTTGTGATGCATTGAGCAACAAATTAACCAGCAGCTGGGTTAATGCTGCCGGTTGTCCATGCAGCCAAAGTGGGTCAGGCCCGGTGACTTGCGATACTGTCATATGCGTTTTCAGTTCATTTCGGGTCAATCTCAACGCCATATCGAGCAACGGCTTAAATTCCAGCAGCTGAAATTCAGCATGGTCCGGATGGGAAAATCGCCGCAGGTCCAGCACTAAATCCCGCACCCGCAGCGCACCTTGCACCGAGTCAGCCAGCAAACTTTGGGTGTCATCGAGTAGCAGTTGCAGATTTTCCTGCTGTTGGAGGAGGGCCAACTGCTGCCGCAGTTCCTGCCGAGCAGTGGCGTCGTCACAGTCAGCAATCTGCTGTAGCAGTGAAAAATACTGCTGGAATACCGGCAGATATAATTGGAAACTCGTCAGGTTGCTGAGAATGTAGCCAATTGGATTATTCAACTCATGTGCAACGCCGGCAGTCAGAATACCCATAGTCGCCAGACGGTCAGTCTGTTGCCAATGCGCGGGCGTTTGGGGAGATTGCGGATCCTGCGACATGCATGAACTCCAGTTTTGAGAAGTGTGACCAGAGATGTCATCATGGGGGCCAACACGACGCAGAGCAAGAGGCATGGAAAAAACTTGCGGCAGCGGCGTGCACCTGTTTATGTTCATATACTGCTGTTTACTTTTATTTTGGCTGGAGTGTTCGTGGCAAAAACTATTCTGTTGGTTGACGATGAGCCGGCTATCCTCAGAGCCTTGCAACGCACGTTGCAACGCGCCGGGTACCGCGTTCTGCTCGCCGAACATGGCGTGCAGGCGCTGAGTCTGCTGAGTACTGAGCAGGTGGCGTTGGTGATCTCAGATTTTCGCATGCCTGACATGAATGGGGCCGAATTACTGCAACAAGTCAGGTTGCAGTTTCCTTCAACCATTGGACTCATTCTCAGCGCTTATGCCGACCGTGAAGCATTATTGGCCTGCCTGAACAGCGGCGCCGCCTGGCGTTTTATGGAAAAGCCATGGGAAGATAATCAATTATTAAAAGACATCACTGCAGCGCTCAGCGAGCGCGACAGGCGACAGGCGGAGCAACAACGCACCAATCTTTTGCTATCGAGTAATGAGGCGCTGCTGGAGTTATCCGCGACCGGTCAGGTATTGCGGTTTAACAACGCCGCCAGTCAGGTGCTGGGATTGCAGCCGTCGGAGCTGCGCGGTCAGGTGTTGTCGGCTTTGTTTGTGGACATCAATCCGATTGAGCTGGCCGGCTTTTTCCATAAAAAAGATCACGATATTCAATTGCACGGCATCCACGGTGACTATTTCAGTTTCAGCCACCGGATTTCGGATTTGCACCACTATTTGCTCAAAGTCACCTTAGTACAGCCACTGAGCGACCAGGTGTTTTGTGGCGTCAACGAATTGTTGAATGCGGAGGATATGCGGTCACAGATTGAAGATCTGTTGTCATCCGGCCAGAACGATTTTGCTGTTGTGGCGCTGATGCTGCCGGATTTTGCGTTATACAGCGATTCTTTGCCCCAACAACAATTAGATGAATTGATCGAGCAGACGGGGCTTGCGCTGAAAACCCGGATGCCGCCAAAAGCTTTATTGGGCTACGTCGCGGCGGATAAATTTCTGTTGGTATTGCGCGGCGCAGCGCAGGAGAGCCAACTGCAACTGTTGATAGAGCAATGCCTGCAACCATTCAGGCAACCTTTGCTCCTGAGCTTTAACCGCGTGCAATTGGCATTTTGTGTCGGCTATGCGGTGTCACCATCAGATGGCACTACGGCGCGCCAACTGTTGCAACATGCTGATGTCGCTTGCCGCCACAATCTGGCCAACCCTGCCGGTTTTTATCTGCGATTTGAATCGCAGATGGTGACACAAAAACGGCAGCATTTTGAAATTAGCAATTCGCTGTATGCCGCGTTGGAAGGCCAGGAATTCACGTTATGTTATCAACCCAAAATCCGCTTGTCGGATGGTTTTTGTGACAGTGCTGAAGCGTTGATCCGCTGGCATCACCCGACGTACGGCGCGATCTCGCCAGCTGTTTTTATTCCAATCGCCGAGCAAGACGGCCAAATCCAGGCCATCGGTGATTGGGTCATGCAACACGCTTTGCGGCAACTCCATAGCTGGCGTGCGCAGGGACTGTCGTTGTCTCATCTTGCGATCAATCTGTCAGGCCGGCAATTGACCGATGACCGGCTGGCTGAACGCATAGCCAGTTGCCTGAGTAGTTTGAGTTTACAACCAGACACATTGGAATTGGAGGTTACCGAGACCTTTCTGATGGCCGATATTGACGCCAGCAGCCGGTTGTTAAGTAGTTTGCATCAGCTGGGCTGTCAACTGGCCATGGATGATTTTGGTACTGGGTATTCGTCGTTGGCATACCTGGCGAAATTGCCGGTGAATAAACTGAAATTAGACCGTTCTTTGTTGCTGGACCTTGAGGACTCACCGCAATGTGCCAGTATGATCAGACATATGATCCGGATGGCGCATGAGCTTGGCATGCAAGTCGTGGCCGAAGGGATTGAATCGGTGAATCAGGTGCTGTTGCTGCGTGAAATGCAATGTGATTACATTCAGGGCTATGTGTT
>JAIXSW010000234.1 GCA_027484495.1 Gammaproteobacteria bacterium | reverse complement strand
GCATATTCCCATAATTTGTGTTCATTCATATAACGATGCAGGCTTTTGGGCTGTAGTGGGCCCAATGAAAATTCCAGCACAACCTTGCCAATAAACTTGCCTTTGCCGGGCTGGTATTGCCAGCCTTTCATCGCCTTTATTGCAGACCGGTCAAATAAACCTTTGGGGTAAGAATCCAGCGTATCGATCGCTTCCACTTTGCCGGCTTCATTGACCAGAAAGCGCATGGTGACATAACCAAAAGCGCCTTTTTGCGCGGCTTCTTTTGGAAATTCCGGTTCCCGGCGTTTGATTGGTTCACGCCATTCGGTGTTGTCTTTTGCCACCTGCTTTTCGTTAAGTTTCACCGGCACTTTGACCTGAGATTGCAGCGTCACCAGCTGTTGTTGTGCCTGCGCTTGTTGTGTGGCATTGAGTTTCGCCACGACCTGCTGATACAACCCCTGCGCTTTGGGATGACCCAGCTCCGCCGCTAAAGCAAAGTAGCTGGCGGCGCGGACTAAATCTTGCGGCTGGCCTTCGGCGTTGTAGGCCATGGCGGCGAGATTAAATGCCGCTTGTTCACTGCCTAATGGCAGTAGTGCATTAAATTCTGTTGCGGCTTTAGCAAAGTCTTTTTTATCATAGGCTTGTAGTGCAGTCAGCAGGTCGGCTTGCGTCGTAAATGCGCTGATCAACAGCGCCAGTAAAGTGATTTTACGCATCTAAAGTTCCTTTTCGGGGTAAAAAGACAGTCTATACCGGCCATTGTTACATAACCACTGCAAATAATTAATATATTGCTTGCGATATTCCCGTTTTTCGTCGATTGACAGCAGGGGCAGCCCTACCGCATATTAAAACTCTCCTGATGCAATTTTATGCAGAGTGCTGGTGATGCCGCAGAACCCAACCCACTGGTTGCCGCTGTCACTACAGGTTGCTAAACCTGTCAATTTGCACGCCTGCGCCACTGATTACCACTTATCCGAGTGGTTCGACCTATAAGTTTTTCCCCCGCTGAATAATCCGGAATTCCGGCACCATGCTGTCTTGCGCCAGCCTGGTTCCTGAAGTCATCGGCCTGTTGGGCCGTGCATCGTTCGACGTTCAAACACACAACAAAAACAATAGGAAAGCAACAATGAAAGCAACGTTCAAAACCGTCGCTATGGCGACTATGTTATTGGCGGGCAGCCCTGCGCTGGCCGCTTGTCTGCAACAGGAAGCGGAAAACAACAACACCGAAGCAAAAGCCAATCCCGGCCTCTGCAGTGGTCAGGTGGTCAATGGCAGTATCGGTAGCAGCACTGACGCGGATTGGTTTAGTTTCGACACTACCAATACCGGTGATATCAGCATCAGCCTGAGTCATGGCACCAGTGCCGATTTTGATTTTTATCTGTATCGCAGCAGCGGCAGTTATATTTTGTCGGGCCAGAGCAGCAGCAGGCCGGAAACCGGCATCTATCGCGCGGCGACTGCCGGTAAGCACTTTATCAAAGTGGCGCGCTACAGCGGCACCGGCAGTTATGGCCTGACGGTGACCTTTAACGGCAGCGCCAGTGGCGGCGGTGGTACCACACCACCAACAAGTTGCAGCTATGGTGCCCGTCCGGCTAAACCGAGTAATCAAACCAGCTATTTACTTGGCGGCAGTGCTGATGTGTGTCCAACCTTAACTTCAGGTCAGGGCGCGTTGTTGCTGATGGGCGGTGGTACCGATGTGGATGCAGCGTTTAGTAACAGAGTCGGACCGCAGATCAAAGCGGGCAATATCGTCGTGCTGCGCGCCGCAGGGACTGATGCTTACAACACCTATTTGCAAGGGCTGACCGGTGCGGCGTCGGTGGAAACACTGATTGTTGATACGGTCACGAAAGCGAACTCGGCTTATGTCGAATGGGCGATCAAATCGGCCGAAGCGGTGTTTATCGCCGGTGGCGATCAATCCGCTTATTTGAACGCGTGGCAGGGCACATTAGTACAAAGTGCAATTAAACATGTGTATGACAAGGGCGGTGTGGTCGGCGGCACTTCGGCCGGTGACCATGTGCTGAGTCAGCATGTCTATGATCCGGATGGCGTCAGTGGCGCGGTTAGCGCTGAAGTGGTGACTGATTATTGCCATAACACTATCAATATCAGCAGTAATTTCCTCAGCTTCCCGCAATTGGCCAATACGCTGAACGACACCCACTTCCGTCAGCGTGATCGGATGGGCCGCTCGGCGGTGTTCCAGGCCAAACTGGGCAGCAGTGGCCGGGTGATTGCGGTATCTGAAGCCACGTCGTTGTTTGTCACCGCCGACGGCCAGGGCATTGTCGACGGCACCAACGAAGTCTATGTACTGCGTGCCGATGCGCAAACGCAGTACACCCAAACGAGTTGTGGCCAGCCGGTTGTGATCAAAGATTTACTGCGCTTTAAACTGTTGCCGGGGGAGAGTTACAACCTGCTCAGCAACAGCACAACCGTGACACCAATTCGCATCAGTATCGACGGTCGTAACACGGCGTTTTATACACCAGTCAGTCCGTACTAAGTGATTGCTGTGGCCAGCTGTTGCGCTGTTCAAGCGCGCAGCTGTGCGACAGCGCCGCCTGTGGTCCGGGGCGGTGGATGCTTCCGGTAAACTGAAGTGGATGCAGTGCGCGCTGACTTGGCAAGCACTGGCATCTGCATCGCCAACAGTTTAGCGAGGCGTCACGCTGTCGCCGTTATCAGATGATTTCGGGTATAAATGGCAGCAACAAAGCCCGGATCGGTACTTTGGCTTTTAAGGTCTTTGCCAATAAAAATAACCCAGCCATTTTGCGATGCAAAAATAACGCATCGACCGGTGGGGTATGCCAATACTGCAGTTGCATCGACAGCTGCATGCCAGCATCGCGCATGCGACTGGGTAAATCGGAACTGGCAAAATCATAGCTGTCTTGTTGCAATGGCTCGCCTGCCAAACTCACTAAGGCCATCACAGCTTGCTGTTGCTCGGGTTTTATCGCGGTGCTGAAATAGCCGATTTGCTGCAAGGCCTGCAATTGCAAATCGGTATTTTGTTGCAGCAAAGCTTGAAACAGCAGGCGATAACCGTCGCTGACAGCGGCGGCATAATCGCGACAAGCGCCAAAATCGAGTAACACTAACTGGTTTGTCTGCAGATTAAAGCGATAATTTGCAAAATTAGGGTCGGTTTGAACTAAGCGAAACTGAAAAATTTCTTTAAACAACAACACAAATAGCAGGCTCATCACGCGGTCACGCAGGGCTTGCGGTTGTTGCAATAAGTCATCCATTGGCACACCGTCGACAAAACTCATCGTCATGATTTGTTGAGTCGATAGTTCAGGATAAAATTTTGGCAGTAAAAAGTTGTTATCGTCGGCTAAGTGTTGGCGATAACGCTGCAAATAGACGGCTTCTTGCTGGTAATCAGCTTCTTTGTGTAGTTGCTGTTTCGCTTCAAGTAACATCGGTTCAAGGGCAATGCCTTCGGGTAATAAGCCGCTGATGCGCAATAGTGTGGCGACGTTATCCACATCACTGTCGATACTCGCACTGATACTCGGGTATTGAATTTTTACTGCCAGCAACTCGCTATTATCATGATGAGCCTGGTGCACTTGGCCAATAGATGCCGCAGCCATTGGCGCAAAAGAAAAGGTACTAAAGTTGCGCTGCCAATCTTTGCCCCATTGCTGTTGCAGCAGTGTCGCCAATTGGGCGGGTAACATCGGGCTGCCGTTGGCGCGGAGTTGCGCCAAAATTGCGCTCAAGGCCGGCGGCAATAAATCACCCGCATCCATTGATAGCAACTGACCCAGTTTCATGGCGGCCCCACGCATTTGCGCTAACTGACTCGTCACGCGTTGAGCATTTGCCGGTGTTAAGAGCATTTGCTGCAAGCCAGGTTTTTGTCCCTGCGCCAACTGCCGCGCGCCTTCGGCCAACATCCCGCCTGCAACTCTGCCGGCGAGGCTGGCTAAACTGCCGAAACGCGCCAAACGACTGGTTGGGACTTTGCTACTTTTGGCTGTGCTCATTGGCTTCTCTACCTGACCCTGTGAAAGTGGGCTATACGGCACAACTATAAACCTAGAGCACCGGACAGTTTAAAAACCGGCAGCAGGTGTTGGCTAAATAGCGCGCAGACCGGGCTCATTTCTGCAGGTGTAGTGAACTCAAATCATTGAAGATTCGGGTAGGTGAACGAAACCGCAGGAGCGCAGGCAACAACCTAAAACCTCCAAGGAATAAGGGGATAGGCTCTTGCCAGCTGAACTTGCGACAACATTGTTATTTCACTGCTTCCAGCACGTTACGGGTAGCTGTGACGATAGGTCCGGTCCGGAACAGTCCCGTACTAAGCGGTTTTTGTCTCCGGCTGCGTCGCATGTGACGTGCGTTGCCGCCCGATTGCAGGCATGCCGCCCGCCAGCCAGTTCAATAATGGCTGGCGGCGGATGATTTCATACCCGAGGCCACAACCCAAAACGGTCAGGCCGACGAGCAGCACTGCTTCAAGCCCATCATGCAGCTGCAAAGGTTGCAGGGCGACGGCAAACACCACCGTCAGTGTTTGATGCAACACATACCACGGCAGGATCGCGGCGGATGCGTAACGACGGATCTTTCCAGCCGGGTCAAACGCCGGTTGTTGCAGATATTGCGCGGCAAAAGCCAACACGAGACCAAGCCAGGCCCAGTGATTCAGCACGGATACGAGGCTATACAGCATTTGTAACAACAGCGAAGCGTCGTCAAGGCCATCAAAAACATCGTGATTATCCAGCACCACTAACATGTAACCCAGCAGCGCAGTTAACAAGAAACCATAGCGCCAGCGCGGTAACGTGGCCCACCAATGCCGTTGCAGCGCCAGCAAATAACCAGCCACAAACACCAGACCATATTTGGCATGGTTATACCAATCATCGAGCAAGGCGTGGGTGCTTGGGAAGGCTTCGCGTAAGGTCCAAACGGCCCAGAGATGCAGCGCAATCAGCAGTGCGGCAAAGAACCAGAGCGGTACTGCGCCTGCTGCAGTCGCGATGCGTTGCATCAGGCCATGCAGGGGTAACAGCAGCACTGAATAGCAGAACAAATAGGGTAAAAACCACAGGTGGTTCCAGGTCAGCAGGCCAATCGGGCTATGGTGTTCACGCAGTAATTCGGTATTGGGATTGATATATTGCCACCAGAAATTCAGGTAACCAGGCTCTATCAGTTGCTGGCTGCGCGCTTCGAAATAGACTTGCGGCACCACTACGACAAACATGCCAAACAGCAGTGGCACCAATAACCGGCTGCTGCGTAGCCGCAGCAAAGTCCAGCTACTGAATTTGGGTCGCGCCAGCGCGAGTGCCATCCCGCTTAACAAAAACAACAGCGACATCCGCCACGGGTTGGTTAGTTTCATCAGATCCTGCAACCACTCGTAGGTCTGGCTGTTTTTCACATGCCAGCCCCAGTCAGCGACGTAATACATGCCGCAGTGATACAAAATAAGCAGCGCAAAAGCGCCGATGCGCAGCCAGTCCAGATCGGCTCGACGCTGTGGATAAGGTTGTGTCATGCTGAAGTCCATTCGTTGTGGGGCCAAGGTCAGCGTGATTGCAGCTGAACCCGCGCGCAGACGCTATCGGGCAATCGTTTTGTGGTGGATTTCAGGGATAACAGGTGGATAGCTGTGACGAAACCAGTTGATGTCGAGACAATTGGCGCGCGCCGTGACCAGCAATGGTGGGTAGAGACCATCAGCCAGCGCCCATTGCTGTATGCCTGGCTGGTTTATGCCGTGTTTATCTTGCTGAATAACAGTATCGAAGCCAATACCGTCTGGCTGGAGCACAGCCGCGACCCACTGAACACGCTGGATTGGTGGGAGCCGTGGCTGTGGGAGATCAGTAGTGCTTTCAGTACTTTGTTGCTGGCACCGCTGTTGTTTTTAAGTTTCGACCGCCAGCCACTGCGCTTTGGCCAACCGTTGCAGCAATGTATCTGGCATTTTGGCGTGTCTTTGTTGTTTTGTTTGGCGCATGTTGCGCTGATGGTCGCGATGCGGGAACTGGTGTATGGCTGGACCGGCGATGACTATCACTTTGGGCCCATTGCGCGTGAACTCTGGTATGAATACCGCAAAGATGTTTGGGGTTATCTGAATCTGCTGGTGACCTATCAGCTGATTGCCATGGTTTGGCGACGTCTACGTGGTGAAGCTTCAGTGTTGGCGGCGGCGGAGACCGACGGGCTTCAAAACGACCTGACAGATGCAACGCAAGATGTGTTACACAGCCAGTCACAAAAAGAGCCACAGTTCAGGCCGCTGCAGCATTTGCTGGTGAAAAAGCTCGATAAAGAGTTTCTGCTGGAAGTGAGCGCCATCGAATATCTGGAAGCCTGTGGCAACTATGTCAATTTGCATAGTCAGGGCCGGATCTATCCGCTGCGCAGTACGCTGGCCAATCTGATTGAGCAGCTGGGAACTCAGGGGTTTAGCCGGGTGCACCGCAGTTTCGCCGTGAACCACGCGGTGGTGGCTGAACTGAGTTACGAACCGAGCGGCGATGGTGAGATCCGCTTAAAAAGCGGCGTCACCGTGCCGCTGTCACGCCGTTATAAAGACGAATTTCGTGCCGGGCTGTTGCCGGTTCGCTAACCAGCCAAGCTGTTGCGGGCTCTGGGCGCAAAACCGGCGTATTGTCTGCGCTGGCTCAGTCGGTTAAATGTTTGCTGAGTCTTGCCAGTAATTCGCCTTCAATCGCGACGGCTTTGCCACTGCGCTGATCCAGACAAACAAAAGTGATGTCGGCGTCGGCAACCACAGTATCCGTGCCTGCGACCGTCACCACCTGATGGATCACCGCACTTTTACCGCCAATTTTCGAAAACTGCGTAGCGATCTGCAGGGTCTGACCATTAGTGGCGGCGTTGCGGTAATTGATATTGATATTGACGATGACCCAGGCCAGACGCTGACTGGTGAAATACTCGACGTCGCCGCAATCTTCCAGATACGCCCAGCGCGCTTCTTCCAGAAACTCCAGATAACGCGCGTTGTTGACGTGCTGATAAATATCTAAATGATAACCGCGGACTTTAATCTGTGTCAGATGTGGCATGCCTTGCTCTCTGGTTGGACCTGTTTTGCTGCATTGTGCAGAAAATGCGGGCTGCCGGCAATCAGTTTGACGGCTCGCCCGCGCGCTTGGTCCGCCGCCACCACGCCCAGCAGCCGGCCATTGCCAGCAGTAATGCTGCGCCGCCTATTGCCAGGTAGCGTTGCCGTGGCAAGCTGGCTTTAAAGTTTGCCTGCAGTCGGTTGGCCGCGCTGGCAGCGTCAGGCTGCGGGCAGCGGATGCCAAAATCAGCGCCCCAGGGTACATAAGCGCCGTGCTGCAGATAACGTTGATAGTATTTGCCTGCCGTCTCCGCGTCGCGGTTGATCAGCCAGGTGGTTGCTGCGCATAAGCTGGCGGCATAAGCCTGGCTGTTTTGCGGCCACAATTCAGCACTTTGCGCCGCCAGATCGGCTGCCACATAGCGGTAATGGAAACGTTTATCCGGCACGGCCACTGTTTGTGTCAGCCGTTGCTGTTCTGCGGCCGGGATAGGCCACAGCGGTGGTCTATCGTTTTGATAAAACTCATACTGGCCATAAAACACCTGATAATCCGGCGCCAGCTCGTAGCCCAGCAGTTCGAGGCCATGCTGGCGGGTCAGCCGGGCGAGCTGGAACAGCGCGTCGGCGCGTTCTAGTTGACCCAAATTAAGCTGCAGCCGGATGCCCAGGCGTTCCAGCTGGTTTTGCAGCGCACCGGCACTGCTGTCCTGTTGCAGCTGCTGATATTGTTTTGCCAGCTGCTGCAGCTGCGGCTCGACAAAATAGCGTTGCGCCGTGTCGGTCTGACCTTCGCGCAACAGACGACGCGCCAGTAACTGCCGCAACAAGGTATTCGGTTCGGTATCGCCAAACCAGGACCACTGACTTTGTGCTTTAGGCGCACCCGCCGGCACTTCGGTGTCGACGAACTGCTGCAGTTCCGCCGTGGTCAGTACGCGCTCGGCGATATAGGCCGTATCCTGCCAGAATTCGCTACCGGCCTGGTACAGCAGTCGCAGCGCCTGCAGATACTCGCCGCGCTGCAGTGCCAGCACGCCGGCTTCTGCTTCGACCCGGCATTGGGTCTGCAGCTGTTTGCGGCTGATTTGGCGGCTAAAGGCTTCGTCGTATTGGAATTCAGGCGCTTTCGCCGGGCTTGGCAGCGCGGTTGGAAAGGCTTTGCTGGCTTTGGCGTAGGCTGCAGCAGCGGCGGCTAAATCGTTATTGTGCAGCGCAAGTTTGGCACTGAGCCACCATTTCAGCGGGCTGTCGGCGGCTTGCTGTAACAAGGTGGTGGCACTGTCATACTGGCCTTGCTGATAGCTGACTGCGGCCAGTTCCAGCGCATTGGCCAGCTGAATATCCGGCGTTTGTTGTAGCAGCTGTAGTAATCGCGTCAGTTGTTGTGGCGCGCTGTATTGCAGCCCGGATAGCTGGCTGAGCAGATACATACTCAGCAAACGGCTGACGGCGGGCTGTTGCAACAGCGCTTGCAGGTCCGCATCCGGCATCGCCAGCAGTTGCCGGCTCAGTTGCAGCAATGAGGCATACCCCGAGGCGTCATAATGCGCCTGCGTTGCATATAACCCGATCGCATCATGCCACTGCTGTGCTGCCAAGCGCAGCCGGGCTGCTTCTCCCAAGCTGGCGACGGCCAGTTGCAGTGGATCAGCCAGCCCTTGGTTCACTTCATCGCGTAGTTGCTGCCATAGCTGCATGGCTTCTGCTGGCGACGTTTGTGCCTGCAGCCGGGCCAGACTATACAACGCCCAGCTGCGTCTTTGGCTTTGTGCTGCGGCCGGTAAAGCCAGCACTTGCTGAAACAGTGCAGCGGCAGCTTTCGGGTCTTGTGAAAATGCCACCGCGCCTGCGGTGTATAAACGCAGTTCGTCGCTGAGATCTTTGCCTGCCTGCAAGGCCGCTGCAACGTCCGGCTGTTGGCGCATCACCGCAACCAGCTTCGCCTCGGCGGCCGGCAATAACTGCTGTTCAGCCTGTTCAGTGGCGCTGACCAGCCGGTCGGCCTGATAGTCATACTGACTGTGAAAGGCTTTTTCCGGCACCGGCCAAGACGCCGGCAGACTGGCTAGTTGTGTCACCAGCACCGCGAACTCCGGCTCTGGCAGGTTTTGCAGATGAGTGCCGCGTTCGGACAACAACTGCAGCGGGAAATCCGGGCCACAGCTGTACACCGGGGCGCTGCTGAGGCTGAGCAGCACCACAGATGCCAGCGCG
>JAIXSW010000445.1 GCA_027484495.1 Gammaproteobacteria bacterium | reverse complement strand
TAGATCACGCCGGAATCAAATACCACCTGCTCGCCGTCGGCCAACATCGGTACTTTGCGCGTGGGATTTAACGCAATTAAGCGTTCACGATCCGCCGATTCAAAAATATTCAGACTGATAAATTCATGCGGCCGCTCGGCCAGCAATAAGCGCAAACGACGGACAAAAGGTGACGATGTCGAACCATAAAGCTGCATAGTTTCTCCCAAGCAGATTATTTCAGACCAATTCCTGTCAACTGACTCTTGTTAAAGCGACAGGCAGCCCGAAGGCTGCCTGCACATTACTATTGAATACCAGACTGTTCAATCACCGGCTGACTGACCGGCTCCGGCTGTTGATACACCGGCTCTGGCTGCTGATATACCGGCTCCGGTTGCTGATACACCGGCTCAGGCTGCTGATACACCGGCTCCGGTTGCTGATACACCGGCTCTGGCTGTTCGATCACTGGTTGTTGCACCGGCTCAGGTTGTTGATATACCGGCTCAGGTTGCTGGAATACCGGTTCTGGCCGTTGATCCACTGGCTGTGGTTGTTCATACACCGGCTGCGGCTCAGGGTCTTGATAAACCGGTTGTTCCGGCATCGGCTGTGGTTCCGGCTGCAACTCAGGCTGCGGCAGCTGATCTGTTGGCGCAGGCTGTTCACTAACAGGTGCAGGCTCAGTAGGCGCATCGGTCACCGGCATATTGGTCACCGGTTGTTCAAACACCGGCTGATCATCAATCCCATCTTTATTGTTGTCGACCGTTTCAGCGACCGGTTGCACCGGTGCCTGCGTGTCGCCCTGACCCGGTGTTACGGGCTGTGTCTGTGGGTTCAGCTCATTTTCCGGCTGCGCAAACACCTGCTCCCGCTCCTGTTGCTGCCGGCGTAGATTGTCTAAATCCGGATCCGGCTGATTGATGATTTGCTGATCGCCCGGCAACGCGACATTATTGTCCTGCCGACGTTCAGCCGCCCAGCGCCGGCGATCGCCCTGATCTTCATAGCGCCAGGCTTCCCCACGGCTTTCGCGCACCGGCTCATAGGAGGTGTGATACACCACGCCATGGCGATGCTGCGGATTATGTTGCCAATGGCGACGTTCTTCGTGCTGAATAATTTCATAATTGCGGTAGTAATGCCGCGGCCGATAATCGTGATGGTGGATCACCACAATTTCATTACGTGGCCAGTAAAACGTTGAAAAATAGAAGTTCGGTGCCACTTGCACACCGGCGCCCCAATAAAACGACGAATGACGGCGATAGCCGGTCGGGTATGGCCAGTGCACCGGCGGATATGAACGCCACCACCAGTCACCATAGACCACCCGCGTGTCGTACACCGGCACATAAATCACTTCAGGTCTGGCCGGCTCGATCACGATGACTTTTTCTTTGCGCTCAACGCGTAAGTGTTCCTGATTTTTTAAATTACCGGCGGTATAGGCTTTTTCGCGCAGGTTCTGCACGGTCGCCATCACTTGTTTTTCCTGGATCAGGAAAGCGTCGCCGAGCTTTTGCGTCCACTCCAGTTCGTTATTCATTTTGGTCAGCAGCGGCGGAAAAGCGACCAGCGCGCGTACGCTTGGATCCCAGCTTTCATTTTCGGCTGCTTTTAACGCTTGTTCAGATGTCATGCCCGGTTTGCCGGACAACCAGCGGGTGGCTTTGATAATTTCTAACGGGTATGTGGCGGCGATCAGCACATGCGACAGCACAGTGTCTGGATACAACGCGACCGGCGCCAGCATTTGGTCCAGCTCGGCCTGAGAGAATAGTTTTTTCGCTTTGGTGGCAGTTGCCGGAGCAGCCGGTTTACTGAGCTGCGCAGTGGCTTTGGCTGCAGCCTGTTTGTCCGCAGCAAGCGCCGGAAACTGGGTAAATAATGCAACAGTAATGGCAGATAACAACAGTATTCGGCTCGACATCTATAGCTCCTCGCTGCGTGCGCAGCCCGCTTTGCACCTTACTGCGGATTATAACGCCGCAGCATTGCCCCAGTTATAGGGCCGGCATTCTGAACTCTTTCTGAATAACTAATTTTTTACGCTTTTGCGTACATTTGTTGCCATAACTTGGTGACCGAGACGCCGGTGACTAAGGCGGTGCCCGTCAACACGGTCAACGCTCCAAGCAATGTATGCCAGCCGACTGTTTCGCCTAAAAATAACGCGCCCCAGCTGACACCAAACACCGGAATTAAAAATGTGACGGTTAAGGTCGGTGTAGCGCCGATATCACGCACCAACGCAAAATACAGTAAATAGGCCACGCCGGTACAGAGCACGCCCAACATCAACAATGCCCCGGCTTGCCAGACTGTTGGCGCCGCGACCGGCGGTTGTAACAATGCAACTGGCAACAACCACAACAATGCGCCCCACATACTGCCGTGCGCATTGGCGAACGGCTCGACCGCTTCAGCACGTCGGGTGTAATGAGTGGCAAGGCCATAACAACAGGCGGCTCCAGCGCCAGCCGCGATAGCCAATCCAGCATCGGGTTGCAACACGACCGCATCAAAGCCGACCAGGATCCCAACACCAGTCACCCCAAGCATCAGACCAAATGCCAGTCTGGCGGACAGCGGCTGGCGGAAAAACAACACGCCAAGCACCGCGCCCCAAATCGGCGCTGTCGCATTAAGCACAGATAATACTGACGCCGTTAACCAGTGCGCCGCATAAGCAAACAAGAAAAATGGCAAAGCCGAGTTAACTAGCCCCAGCAGTAGGAAATGGCGTACTTTACCGCGCCAAATCAGCCGTTTGCGCCACAGCAGCCCGATGATGGCTAAAAACAAAGCGGCGAGCCCCACCCGGCCTGTCATTAAAGCACCAGGGCCAAATGCCGGAACCGCCACCCGGATGCATAAAAACGATGCGCCCCAGATCGCGGCGAGGATCAACAGTCGGCCGATATCTGCCAGTTTCATCACGAAGTTCCTTTTGTATCAGGCGTTTTTGGCTATTTATGCAGTATTTTTGCCTGACTTTGACCTGACAACGCTGTGCTGCAGCAAAAAAGCTGCAGTCTGATCTTGCATAGACAAGCAAAAATCCAGCATAATTGCCCTGCTTCATTTTTGCTTTATTGCTTCGGCCCATAC
>JAIXSW010000265.1 GCA_027484495.1 Gammaproteobacteria bacterium | reverse complement strand
GCGCTGTCGTAATACCACTCCAGGCCGAGGTTGTAGTTGGTCGAACGCCACGGTTCCAGCAGCGGGTTGCCGTTTTGCCGGCCACTGACCGCCACCAGTAAATCCGGCGATACGCCATATTCTTTCGCCAGCACGTCACCGGCACGGGTGCGACCGACCGAAACACCACCGGCCAGCTTGCTGAAATCCAGGTTGGTCATGGTTTTGCCGTAGGCGGCACGCAGGATTAATTCTTCGCTAAGATCCAGTCGCAGGTTAGCTGATGGCAGCACGGTATCGTCGTCGCGGTTAATTAACTCCTCACCGGCTTTAATTGCCGCGGTACAGAGCGAACAAGGCCGCGCGCTGCCGACCAGATTCTGCAGAATCTCCAGATCGGTTTTGATGTACTGGGCGCCGAAATTGGCCTGATACGGCAGGCTGCCAAGCTCACCGTCTAAATCCAGTTTCAGATAAGCACTGTGGTCCTGTTGCGTCACACCGTAACTTTTCGCCGGATCGGACAGTTTTTTATTGCCCGGATACAGCTGGTTTTGCGATGTGAACGGGTTATCCAGCGCTTTGGGGTTAATCAGATAAAAGCTGTCTGAACTTGCCGGGCCAAAACCGTTGACCTGGTGCACCCAGCCTGACGGCAGTTCGTCAAAATACCAGGCGCGGCCGATGGTTAAATCACCGCGAGCCACGTTCGCCACGCCATCACCATTGGTGTCGCCTAAGGACGCGCCCGAGTCTTTCCACATCACGTCGGCAGATAAATTGCCGGTTTTAAACGGTGCGACCAGGATAAAGGTATCGCGCTCGACATCTCGTTTAGCGGTACGAAGGCCGAACGACACCGACTGGATATCGCCTAGTTCAAAGGCATATTTGCCGTCGGCGCGCAGCACGTCCAGCGTGGCTTCTTCGTGGAAGTTGTTCTCTGAATAAGTCGAGACCAGATTGGTGCGTTTGATGTCCTGCGCAAAGCCTTGCGGGTAGCTCAGGCTGATGTATTTACCGCCGCGGCTGAACTGCACCGGGATCTCGGCCGGGCCATAACCGCGTGGGTTGACCGGTTCAACGCCAGCACCAACGTTACGCATCAGGCCGTGTTGCGCACCGCTGGTGACATAAGCATGCGCGACGTTTTCGGTATGGTCACGGCTGGCGTCACCGCGTAAATAGCGCACCGACCCAGAGAAATTGTCTTTGTTATCAAAATCCAGCTGCAGGTTCAGGTTGGTGGATTCGCGATCGTTAGTCAGGCTTTCGGAATAGGCACTGACGCGGCGTACCTGATACAGCGCTTCGCTGACGGTGTAGATTTGGCCGCCAAGCGGGCCGTCGGCACGGGGGATAAATTTGTCGGAATAGGCCCAGTTATTGCCACGCGCACTGTCGACCATCAGACCTTGTTTGCGGTCGGCGTCGTCCATTTGGGTGTGAAACAGATCGGCGGTCAGCGTCAGCGTATCGCTTAATACATATTGGACAGAGGCATTGGCACCGATGCGGTCGCGCTCGGTGGTGCGGTCCATCACGCCGTAATAACGCTGGGTGAAAAAGGTGTCGTTGTTGTCTTTGTCGCCGTTAAAGTCGCGTTTGTCTTTTTCGTTTTCGCCAATCACTTCCATCGCATTGAGGATGGCGCCATTTAAATAGTTGGCGAGATTGTTCTGGTCATACGATAGCGTCATCACGGCAGCGAATTTTTCATCATCCGATTTATAGCCGCCAAATAATGACACTTTGCCGTCGTTTTCTTTCGACAGACTGCCGCGCGTCAATTCAGTGTTAAAGGCAAAAGTGCTGCCGGGTTTTAAATCCAGTGGCCGCCAGGTTTTTAAATCCAGCGTGCCGGAAATTCCACCGGACAGCACATTGGCCATCGGCGATTTCAGTACGTCGATGCCGGCGATGAGCGCCGACGGGATGTCGGTAAAGTCCGGCTGCACTGTGGTCAGCGAGCCGGCTGATAAAAACTGTTCGCCGTTTAACAGCGTGGTGACCTGCGGCATACCACGCACGTTGACGGTCGAGCCTTCACCGGCGGAGCGGCGGATCTGCACGCCAGGAATGCGCTGCAGCGTGTCGGTGATAGTGACGTCCGGTAGCTTACCTAAATCTTCAGCGGTAATGGTGTCGACCACTTGTTCACTGAATCTTTTGTTATTCAGGTTTTGTTTGTTACTGGCGGCGATACCGCGGATCTCCAAACGTTCGACTTCCTGTTCAGCGGTTTTGCCAGTCGCCGTTTGATCTGTCGTTTGGGCCTGTGCTGTTGCGCTCAGCAGCATCGCCACGGACATGGCCAGCAGGCTGATGCGAAATTGTGGGTGTGACATGTTGTTCCTCTGCAATAACTTGTTGTTTTCACCTTAGATGTGCAGGTCGCGCTGGCCTTATTTCCGGGAGAGATCCGCCGGAATGGCCGGCGTCGCCCGCCGTTTTTGAGTGCGGTGAAACCGGGTAAAATCCATTTTTGTTATTAAATAACTTTTATTACTCCTATTGCGTGTTATGTTTTAACACGATATTTTAATGCAATACAACGATTATTTTTACAGCAGGAACTGGCGGTGTTTTGGCAGGTGCCGGTGTGATTAAAAAGTCTGGCTGTAAAAAGAGGAATGCTGAAGTGACTGAATTCGCGAACGTTTCGATAGAAGGTTTGGCGCAAACCGGCAAAGGGCTGGGGGACTGGGCACAGTTCCGGCAGCAGGGCTGGTCTTTGCTGGACGGTGATCTGTGCCTACCGGTCGCAACGCTGAACTGGCACGCTTTACAGCGCAACTTACAGTGGATGGCCAGATTTGCTGCACAGCAGGATGCTTTGCTGGCACCGCATGGCAAAACGGCGATGACACCGGAATTATTTCGGGCGCAGCAAACGGCTGGTGCCTGGGGCATGACGCTGGCGACAGTGCCGCAAGTGCAGAGTGCCGCCCGCGCCGGTGTGCGGCGCATTCTGTTGGCGAATCCGTTGGTTGGCCGTACCGAACAACGCCAGGTTGCGGCATTAATTGCAGCAGGGCTGGAATTTTATTGTCTGGTCGATGACGCGGCGCAGTTGCCCGCACTGCAGCAAGTGATGGCCGATGCCGGCGTCCGGTTGAATCTGTTATTGGAACTGGGTGTGCCCGGTGGGCGTTGTGGCGTGCGCGGAGGCGCTGCGGCGCTGAAACTGGCCGCGCAAATCCGTCATTATCCGGCGCTGCAGCTGTGTGGCGTCGAGTTTTACGAAGGTATGGTCAAAGGTGATGAAACCGCGCTGCGCCAGTTTATCCGCGACTGCTATCAGACCACGTCAGCGCTGCAACAAGCCGGCTGGTTACAGCCAACAGCAGCCGGCCAGCTGCTGGTCAGTGGTGCCGGTTCGGCCAATTATGATTTGGTCGCCGACGAGTTTCAGCGCAGCCAGTTAAGCCAGCAGGGGTTTGCGCTGGTGCTGCGTCCCGGTTGTTATGCTTTGCACGACAGCGGCATTTATCAGGATGCGCAGCAGCAGGTGCTGGCGCGCAGCCCGCAGGCTTGTCTGGTGCCGGGCGCATTGGCAGACGCGCTGCAACTGTGGGGCTATGTATTATCGCGGCCGGAATCTGGCCTTGCGATCATTGGTCTTGGCAAACGCGATGTCGCTTTTGACGCTGGTTTGCCGCAGCCACAGCTGTGGTATCGCAGTGGGATGGCAGCCCCTATCGCGGTGGGCCCGGGTTGGCAGGCCAGCAAAATTATGGACCAGCATCTGCAGCTACAGATCCCGGCTGACACAGATTTAGCGGTTGGTGATATGCTGATTTTTTCTGCATCACACCCTTGCCTGACGCTGGATAAATGGCGGCAACTGGCGGTATTGGATGAAGATTTTGTCGTGCGCCGTGTTCTGGCGACCGAGTTTTAATCAGCAAGCACAACGTCTTGGGGACTACCTGCTGTGGATATAGTGTCAAGAATTCATGAATGCCTGGCCCACTTGCGGCCCTCCGAACAAAAGGTGGCCAGGTTTATCCTGCACGACCTGAATTATGCGGCCAATGCGCCTATTAACGATCTGGCCGACAAAGCCGGCGTCAGCCACGCCAGTATTACCCGGCTGGCGCGCGCGCTGCAGTGCGCCAATGTGCGCGAGCTGAAATTACGGCTGGCGCAGTCGGCGGCGATTGGCGAGCGCTTTATCAGTGAAAAACCGGTTGAGCAAAAAGATATCCCGGCGATTTACAGCGCCATCATCGACATTCTGCAGCTCAATAGCGGTCTGATCCGGCCGGAAGTGACTGACGCCGCAGCGCAGCTGATGATTGCTGCGCCAAAGGTGCTGATATTTGGCGTCGGTGGTGGCAGTTCAGTGCTGGCACAGGAAGCACACAACCGCCTGTTCCGGCTTTGTGTACAGAGTAACGCCTATTCAGATCCATTGATGATGCGGATGACGGCGGCCAGTGTGGATAAAGGCGACGTGGTGCTGTGTTTGTCATTGAGTGGCTATAGCCCCGATGTCGAAGCCGCAGTGCAAATTGCCAAAGATTATGGCAGCCAGGTGATTGCGATTTGCCCGGACAGCCGTTTGTCAGCGCTGGCCGATATCCACCTGCCAATTATGACGCAAGAATCTGATTTTATTTATAAACCCAGTGCTTCGCGTTATGTGATGCTGGCAGCGATCGACATTCTGGTCAGCCAGGTCGCCGTGCTGAATCAACGTAAATCGCGCGAAAAACTACGCCGGATCAAACATGAGCTGGACGAACACCGGCAGGGGCCAGAGCGCCTGCCGTTAGGGGATTAACAGTGCAACATGCCGGGAGCGACATGCCGTATCAATTTGATCTGCTGATCCGTGGCGCCACGCTGCTCGATGGCAGTGGCCGGCCAGGCTGGCGGGCTGATTTGGCAGTCCAGGCCGGCAAAATTGCCGCCATTGGAGATTTGGCCGCTGCAGAGATTCAGGCCGCGACCGTCGTGGATGCGCAGGGGCTGGTGCTGGCGCCGGGTTTTATTGATGTGCATACCCATGACGATCTGGAAGTGCTGCGCAATCCGCAGCTGCTGGCCAAACTGAGTCAGGGCGTGACAACGGTGATCACCGGCAACTGTGGCATCAGTGCCGCGCCGGTGACGCTGCGCTCCACCACAGTGCCCGATCCGATGAATCTGC
>JAIXSW010000298.1 GCA_027484495.1 Gammaproteobacteria bacterium | reverse complement strand
AGGTCAGCGCTGATATCGACAAACTGCACCAAAGCCTCAATCGGGCGGACAGTCTGAGCCAGCTGGATCAACAACAATGGTTGCGTGACATGGCCAGGAACCGTGCAGCGGTCTAGCTGGCGGCGACACGGCAGGATCTCCGGGAAAGCTTCGTCGCAGCAGATTCGGAGATCAGGTTTTTCCAGCAGCGGCGCAGCGGGGCACTTGGCATAACATGTGCGGTGATACGTTTGTGGGCGAAGGGGCTCTATACCTGCGGTTTTGCTGGTTTGCAGTTTCTGCTGCAATTTTTGCGCTCGCCGCTATAATAGCCCTCCATTTTTTAAGGCTATTTAGCCAGTCCGCAACGGAGCCCCGATGAGCCAGTTACCACCATGTCCACAATGCCAGTCCCCTTTTGCCTATGAAGACGGCGCGCAGCTGGTCTGCCCCGAGTGTGGTCATGAATGGCAGCCGGGCGTTGAAGCCGCAGCCGAAAGTAGCCGTGAGATCCGCGATTCAGCCGGCACTGTGTTACAGGATGGTGATACCGTCACAGTGATCAAAGACTTAAAAGTCAAAGGCTCTTCGCTTGTGGTGAAAATTGGCACTAAAGTGAAAAACATCCGGCTGGTTGATGGTGATCACGACATCGATTGCAAAATTGATGGTTTTGGTGCGATGAAGTTAAAATCTGAATTCGTCAAAAAGGTCTGAATGGACCCTAATAAAAATGGCGCCAAGTGCGCCATTTTTTATGCTGTTGCCACGTCAGTAAGCGCGGTTTTTAAAAGTCGCTGCATCTAAAATCGACCACAGGTGTACCAGTCCTGCGATGACCGCTGGAATGAAAACCAGCCACCACATGGCATAACCAGCCATACAAACGACAAAAAACAGAATGGCTGGCAGCAAACGGCCTTGCACCAGCTGGCCCAGCCCCGGAATAAACACACTGCATAATGCGGCGATTACATTACCGCCTGACCCTTGTTCTGCCATAGCCGGCTCCTTACTTTCAACGATTTAGCCTTTGATCTGACTCTATCTGAAAACTTTATGTGTCACAGCATAATTCTGTAAGCAAATTTATATGCAGGTGACGTCTTAGTTGTGCTGCGATAGGCTGTTGGCGGTTTGCAACAGTGGAGTTAATAAATGGATTCACCATCGGCACAAATACCACCAGCGAGTTTGTGGTTCCGGCTGAAACTGAACCAGCTGCTGCCTGAACTGATCGTGGTGTTTATTGGTGTATTTGCGGCATTTGTATTGTCGGCTTATCAGGCTGAACAGCAAAAAGAGCAACAACGGATAGAGATCGTGCGGGCGGTGCGGGTTGATCTGGCGACTTATGTTGCAAATGGCAGCGAGCCGAAACAAGGCTTTGTGCATTATTTCACTGAGATCAATCGGTCGAATCAGCTGCAGCTGAAAAAACAGCGGCTGGAACGGCTCCCCGGCGTGATTTTTGGCGACTATTGGCATCTGGAAGGCGTCAATATGATGTTGGCCTCCGGCCGGCTGAATGACATTGATTTGGCGCTGTATCGCAGCCTGGCGCGGTTCAATACATTGCATCAGAACTTTCTGCGAATGATTGAGGGTTATAACCAATATCAGCTGCAGTACCTGATGCCACATCTGGTACAGCAACCATTTTTTCAGGCCGATGGCAGTTTGGCGCCGGGCTATGAATCTATTGCGATGTACCCGGAACAACTGCAACGGTTTAGTGAAGTCACAGTGCAGATCGCGCAGGAGTTACTGGGCGAAATCGATAAAAAATACCCGGAACTCAAGCCCCCGGCTCGGTCAAAAACCCCAGCTGAGTAATACCGGCCTGCTGCACGGCCGCCAGTGTCGATACCACATGTTCATAGGCGACCGCGCGGTCACCTTTGAGCTGAAAGGTGGGCTGCGGTGTTTGCAGCGCGGCCTGCTGTAGTCGTTGCGTCAGTTCGGCGCGGCTCAGTTTATCGCGGTTCCAATACACAGCACCGTCGGCAGTGACGGCCAGCGTGACGGTGTCCGGTTTGGTCTGACTAGGCTGATGGCTGACCTGCGGCAGTTCCAGCGGAATAGAGTGGGTTAGCACCGGCACTGTGATCATAAATATAATCAGTAACACCAGCATCACATCGACCAGCGGCGTCATATTAATTTCGCTGATCACGCCACTGTCGTCGTCAAAATCATTATGAAAAGACATCAGGCGGCTCCATTCATATGATTGCTATGCGTTTGCGACACTGTTGCTTTTGGCGCGGCGCCGGTAATGAAATACGCATGCAGCTGGAAAGCGAAACGGTTCAGTTGCGACACAATGCCCTTGTTGCTGCGGCTAAAGGCGTTAAACGCCAGCGTGGCCGGGATCGCCACTGCGAGGCCAAAAGCCGTCATGATCAGCGCTTCACCGACCGGACCAGCAATTTTGTCGATGCTGGCCTGACCGCTGGCGCCGAGGCTCACCAGTGCATGATAAATACCCCAAACCGTGCCGAACAGACCGACAAAAGGTGCGACCGAACCGACCGACGCCAGGATCGCCAGGCCGCGTTGCAGCTGCTCAGAACTTTCATCAATCGCGCCTTTTAAATTCGCCGTCAGCCAGTCGGAGAGTGGCAGATGACCATGTAGGTCATCTCGGTGCGTGCTGTGATGCGCTAACGCCTGCTGGCCCTGATCCGCCAGGTAAAAAAACGGATTCGCAGGGCCATCTACCGGCCGGGCTTGCTGCAATAAATTCAGGCCCGCCTGAAAACTTTGCGCATGCCAAAATTCGCGGCCGGCTTGCTGCAAACGGCGCAGTTGCCACAACGCATAGCTGCGCCGGGCAATCACAGTCCAGCTGGCGACCGACATCAGCAGCAATAAAAACGCCACGGTTTTGCTGACCATATCGCCTTGTTGCCACAACAACGCGATGCCGTAAGGATTGTCTTGCATGATGTACTCCTGTGAATAATGCGGCGCGTGGCACCAAAAATCCGCGGTTAACCCTGCTGCAATGAGAATTTCAGCGGTAGCTCGTACCAATAATCAATCGGCTGGCCTTCTTTGCGCGCCGGCTGGAATTTCCATTTTTTCACCGCCTGCAGCGCGGCTTGATCCAGCCGGTCAAAACCACTGGTTTTCTTCAGTTTCAGTTGAGTGACCAAGCCTTCTTTACTGACCAGTAATAACATCCAGACCGTGCCCTGTTCTTTGCGTTTGCGTGACAACATCGGGTAGACCGGTGCTTTGTTATTCAGGCCTGCGGCATCGGCACTGGGCAGCTGCGTACTGGGCTCGGTGGTTTTTGCGCTGCTGGCCTGTGCTTGTCGCGTGACAGGCTTGGTCAGCGTTGGCGCCGGTGCTGCCGCTGCTGCTTTGGCGACCGGCGGCGGTGTCTTGTGCTTGGGCGCTGTCTGCTTCAGCGGCGGTTGTTTCGGGATGGGCTTCGGCTGTGGTTTCACCGGTTCCGGCTCAGCTTTAGGTGGCGGTGGCGCAATTTTGGGCTCAGGTGCGATCAACATGCCCTGTAGCTTGGGTGGTTCCATGTCGATTGTCGGTTCTGTAATGGCTGCATCCGCCTGCACCAGCGCGGCAATAGCGCCGAGATGCAGCGACAACAACAACAAAAAGACTCCGGCAGATCCGCGCGACATGATAAAACTTAAAGCATATGAGAATGATTCGCATTATGCATGAGTGTAAAGGTTTTGTCAGCAGCTTTTTGTTTTAAACGAGGATCCCGCTAAAACCACGTTTGGCAACACTGGCTTGCAGCTGGGGCTTTGATGGATTTGAAGATCTGCGACTGAGTGATGAATTGATTAATACAGCACGGTATCACCCAAAATGCGTTGTAAAGAACCGTCTTGTTTCATTTGAGCCAGCGCTGTCTTGATCTTTTGTTCCGTATCAGGATGTTTCAGATGGCGGGACAAACCGATAAAAATATCTTCCGGCTGCAGATCGTCGTGCAGAAATTGAGTGCTTTGTAATTGCCTGGCGATGTCTGGATGCTGGTCCAACAAAGTTTTAACAATATTGGGTGACAACAATGCAGCCTCAGTTCTGCCCTTCGCGACTAACTTCAAGGCGTTTAATGCCGAATCCACGTATTGAATTTGGTTCGGTGGCAGCGCGTCGGTAATTTTCTGTAGTTTGGGATGTAAGCGGAACCCCCTGACGATTACAAGGCTCAGACTGCTGATTTGCGACAGCCGCAACAAAGGTTTTGCTGCAGCGACATGTCGGTATAGTTGGTCAGGAAGCCGGGAGGCGAAACGGATCAAGATGAACTGTCTGGCACGCTCCTCGTTATAGAGCAAATTAACCATAATATCGGTTTCGCCATCGGCGAGTGCTTTGAGGCAGCGGGCGATAGGGGTCTGACGCGAGGGCTCTAACCGGAAACCGGTTCTGCGTGCGATTTCTTGCATCATCTCAACAGAGGGGCCGGTCGCGGTTCTGCCTTTTGCATCAAATTCGTGCAATCGCGGAAAATGATCGAGGCACCAGCGGATCGCAACCGGCTTTGCTTCTGCATTTTTGCTACCCGCAGCGACGCTCAGCAGCGCCACGAGTAGCCAAAGGAATGAACGGAGTTTCACTGTTGCGCTGTCTGGTGATTGCAGTTGCCAAAAAGCATAGCGTAGTCCTTTTGAAAGTCGACTAGCTGCGGTTTCGGCAACGCTGCGATCAGGCTAATACTTCAGCTTTGCCCGGCGCCGCAGGGCGGAAGATATCCGGGTAGACGCGGTCGCGAAATGCCATAGCCGGCGCTTCCAGCAGTTTGTATAGCAGCGCGCTGACGCCAAGCGATACGGCAATATTTAGCAGCAGCACCGAGCCGTCTGACCAACCATACTGCGACGCCTGCTGTTTAATGATAAAACCAATCGGTTTATGCACCAGATACAGTGAATAGGACCATAACGCTAAAGTTGCGGCGCCGGGGATCTGGTAGCGTGCTAACAGACTGCCCGGCTGCAGCGCACTCATCAGCAATAAGGCAAATGCCATCGCCAGCAGGGAATAGCCAAACACAGTGGCAAAAAAGCCATAACCCTGACCTTCTATATAGCCATAATTCAGCAGCAGATAACTCATCACAGCCACAGCGGCGAAAGCCAGCAGCTGTAGTTTGTGACCATGTTGTGCCAAGGCCGACCAGCGCGCCGGATAGGCATTTTTAAACAGGGCCACCGCGAGCCCAGGCAGCAATTCGTCCATTCGCGCGAAACTGGAATAATAAATAAAAGCATTAAAATAGCGGGTCTGACCATCGGCCTCATTCCCATATAACTGCCACATCTGATAGCGATAACAAGTCGCCGCGACAATCAGCGCGCCCATCAGCCAGAAGGCATGCTGCACTTTGCTGCCAACCCGCAGGCAGAGCCAGACCACCAATGGCAGCAGAAAATAGAATTGTTCTTCAATACATAAAGACCAGGCATGCGAAAAAGCGGTGCCAGGCATCAGCTGATAATTTTGTGTGAAAGTCAGAAAGCGCCATAACGGCGGCGGCGTATTACCACCCATCAGTTGTGGCAACAGAAAAAAGGCGGCCAATACCAGCCAGAACACCGGCCAGGTCCGCAGGGCGCGTCGCCAGTAAAAACGCCGAAACGACAGCTGCTTGCCTTGCGCCAGTCCTTTAAACAGCTGATTACCAATCAAATATCCAGATAAAACAAAAAACAAATCGACGCCAACCCAGCCGATTTGACTGAGCCAGCCAAAGGTCGGTTCGCCACTGACAAACACCATATAGTGATACATAAACACCAGTGCAATAGCGCAGGCCCGCAGCAGATCGAGCCCGCTGTGGCGGGAGGAGTGGCGTGACGACAACACGTGCATGAAAACCCCGGAAATTGACATGGAAATTCGATTAAGAGCAGGCAAGTACTGAAATTACCATTCTGGCTGCCGATTGTCGTCAGTATCTGTGGTTTGCTCTGGTGGCGCTGGGATAAGCGGTGCACTGCATGGGATAGCAGATTGCTGTTTGCTGGTTTTCTGACCTGCAGGCGGCGGTTTCTGCGTAATCATTTTTACCCTCACGGTGAGACCGTCTAGCAAAGAGTTCACCTGACGGTGAGTTCCTTTCTTTTGTCTTGCCAAAAGAAAGGAACCGAAAGAAAAGGCGCCACCCGATTCCGCTCGAAAGCCCGCTGAAAATCAACACTTTGAGGCGAAAACGTAACTCGCGATTTGCTAACGTCAAATCGCTCAAACACCCGTTTTCTTAAAACCTCAAACTGCTGATTGTCATCGGCTCGCTCCAACGGGTATTTGGCTTCTTAGTTGTTTCTGTTTTTTATGAAAGTGGCTCAAAAGCAATTGCCACTATTGCAGCTGCCGGCCCTTTGGGCGAAACAGCCATCAGCAGGACAAAGGAGCCGCGTCAGCGAAAGCCCGCCCGCAGGGCAAAAAACAAAGGCAATCGTCAGGCGACTTGCTTCTCAGCCAGATGCAATTCCATCGTGGCTTTCAGCAGGCGGAACAGCAACACTGATGCGTCGATTTCTTCGCGTCGGTTGGTCAGGCTTTCCACGTTGAGGCCAAGCGGAATATCCAGGCTGGCGCAGTGCTGCAGAATTTGTTGCAGGTTGTCGCGGCAAAGGCGGATGGATTCGTTCAG
This sequence comes from Gammaproteobacteria bacterium, assembly GCA_027484495.1. Taxonomy (GTDB): domain Bacteria; phylum Pseudomonadota; class Gammaproteobacteria; order Enterobacterales; family Alteromonadaceae; genus Pararheinheimera. The sequence goes on along the minus strand of JAIXSW010000298.1, from coordinate 14 downwards.
CGGGTTTTCTGCGT
>JAIXSW010000207.1 GCA_027484495.1 Gammaproteobacteria bacterium | reverse complement strand
TAGCACAGAGAATCAGCAGTTCTATACCAAACTTGGCCAGAAAATCATTCTGCTCTTAAACCAGGTCACTGCCGATGGCTTTGTTTACCGCGTCGATATGCGCTTGCGGCCCTTTGGTGACAGTGGTCCGCTGGTGCTGAGCTTTGCCGCCTTTGAAGATTATTATCAGGCGCAGGGCCGCGACTGGGAGCGCTACGCCATGTTAAAGGCGCGCATTCTGAATCCGGTGGCGCCTTACGCTGCTGAACTGCAGGGCATGCTGAAACCCTTTGTCTATCGGCGTTATATTGATTATTCGGCGATTGAATCGTTACGGCGGATGAAGCAGCTGATCGAACAGGAAAACCGCCGGCGCAACAGAGTCGACAATATCAAACTCGGTGCCGGTGGCATCCGCGAAGTTGAATTTATTATTCAGACGTTGCAGTTGATCCGTGGTGGCCGTATTCCTGCCATTCAGCAACAATCGATTTTTGCCGCGATGCAGGCGCTGTTGCAGGAAGGTTTGTTAGATCCGGAAGCGGAACAGATCCTGTATCACGATTATTTGTGGTTACGCCGCGTCGAACATCATCTGCAGGGCATGGATGATCAGCAAACCCAGACGCTGCCGGCCGATGCGCTGAGCCAGCAGCGTCTTGTTCTGGCGCTGCAAGCGTCCGACTGGCCAACGTTACAGCAGCAGATTGACACTGCAATGCGGCGGATCCACCAGCAATTCCGTTTGGTGATCGCACAGGAAGAGCAGATGGAACCGCAAGAGCTGCTGCTTGGTCGCATGCTGTGGGACAGCGATCAGTCCGCGGCTGAGCTTGCTGAACATCTGGATTGGCTGACGCCGGCTGATGCTGAACTGCTGATGCAGCATCTGCAGCAGTTTAAAGCGGACAGTCAGAAACGGCAGGTTGGCCCGCGCGGGCGTGAATTACTGGCAAAACTATTACCGTCATTGCTGCACGGGGTGGAGCAGGAACAAGCGGGTCCGGTGGTGCTGGAGCGGGTGCTCGGTGTGCTGCGGCAAATCGTCTCGCGCACAGCCTATCTGGAATTGTTATTTGAAAACCCGCCGGCGCTGCAGCAGTTGATTAAGCTCTGTGGCCGCAGTGGCTGGCTGGCGGAGCATCTGGCGCGTTACCCGATGTTGTTGGATGAACTGATCGATCCGGAATTGTTGTATCAGGTGGCAACAGTTGCGGATTACCGCGACCGGCTGCGCCAGCAAATGCTGCGGGTGCCGCAAGACGATCTGGAATTGGTGATGGAAGCACTGCGCCAGTACAAACAGGCGCAGACGCTGCGGATTGCAGCGGCCGATATAACCGGCATTTTGCCGCTGATGAAAGTGTCTGATCATCTGACCTGGCTGGCCGAAGCGCTGATGGATACTGTGGTCGAGCTGGCTTGGCAACAGATGGCGGATAAATATGGTTATCCGGCCGGGCTCGATGCGCATAGCAGCAAAGGTTTTGCCGTGATTGCTTACGGCAAACTCGGCGGGCTTGAACTGGGTTATGGCTCTGATCTGGATTTAGTTTTCCTGCATCAGTGTGATTCGCTGGCGCCGACCAGCGGTGCGCGTGGCATTGATTCCCGCCAGTTTTATCTGAAGCTGGTGCAGCGCATTTTGCACCTGTGCACCACCCGCACAACCAGCGGCTTATTGTATGAAGTTGACACGCGGTTGCGGCCATCCGGCAACGCCGGGCTGCTGACGGTGCATGTGGATACTTATGGTGAATACCTGCGTCAGGATGCCTGGACCTGGGAACATCAGGCATTAGCACGCACCCGGCTGATTTACGGTGACGCGGCGATCGCCAGCCGCTTTGAGCAAATTCGGGCAGAAATTTTGGCAAAGCCACGGGATCTCGAGGCATTACGTGGCGAAGTGCGCGACATGCGACAAAAACTGCGCGAGCATCATGGCGTGGCATCAACCGAAGTGAAACACAAAGCTGGCGGTATTGTCGACCTGGAGTTTATCAGTCAGTTCCTGGTTTTGGGGTATGGTGCCCTGTATCCGGCGTTGTATCAGTACAGCGATAACATCCGCATACTCGATGCGGCGGCGGCTTGTGGCCTGATGTCACAAGCGCAGGCGCAGCAACTGCAACAAGCCTATCAGCAATTGCGCAGCAGCAGCCATCGTCAGACTTTAGCCCCGGCGGAAGTTGCGGTTGAGGATTTGTCCGGCGCAGAGCAGCAGGTGAGGGATGCCTGGCAGCAGTTTATGCTTAGCGCTTAACTGGCTCTGCGTTTAACAGCCGGCAGTTTTGCTCTAAAAACAGACTGGGTCTGTCGGTCAAAACTGCTGCACGTTGTTTCGGACAGAAATAAGCCAGTACCGGCGTTTCAAAATCTGGTGCTATCGCTTTGGCAATGCCTTTGAGTGTTCCGAGATAATCGCTGTCACTTTGGAAATAATGTTTCACGACATAATCGCGTGGTAGTGTCCAAATCAGCTCCATTTCCTCTTCTCTGGCGAATGCCATCATATGGTCGCGGATTTTGCTGCCGGGTTCGAACTTGCGGTTTTGTGACTTACCACTCCAGTTTTCTGGCATCGGCGGCACCGTATTGGTGCGGCTCTCCAGCGTGCTGGTCAGTTGATCACTGGTGTCGGAGAGTTTAATAATAAATTCTTTTGATTTGTCGACGCTGGTATCCAGCGAGTAGCGCAGTTGTTCATAAAAATTAGTGAACTCCATTGACGCTGCTTTTTTGACTTCAATTTTGACAGGCTCAGGTTTGGGCATCAGCAGATCTGGATAAAACAACAAAACCCCGGCCAGGGCGAATAAAAAAACCAGTGCTGTGATGTGTTTAAACCAAAATCCCATCGTAACTGCCCTGTTGGTATTTAACAGTTCATACTAAACCCTGCGGCATACAGATGCCAGCAGCATTTCTGTGATGCGTCGCTTGCACTGTCTGGATTAATACAACGAAGGTGCGTCCGGATCCGGCCTCGTTTTAAAGCGGCGGTGCACCCACATGTATTGTTCAGGATGTTTCAGAATGGCCTGTTCCACCCATTGATTCACACGGCAAATCGCGGCGTATTCATCTTTGCCAGGGAAATCGGTCAGCGCTGGCAGTGCTTCGATCTGATAGCCCTGATGGTCGGGGAGTTTACTGGTGTAAATCGGGATCACGGCGCAATTGGCGGCGTTGGCAAATAACAAAGTGCCATTGGTACAGGCGGTTTCCTGCACGGCAAAAAACGGCGCAAAGATAGCGCGGTTGCGGCCATAGTCCTGATCTGGCAAATAAAAACACACTTCGCCTTCGTTCAAAGCGCGAAGCAGCGCTTTGACATCGCGTTTGCCAATCATATATTTGTTGCCGCGACTGCGACCGCGATACATGAAGAATTCCATCAACGCATTGTTGTGTGGGCGGTAAAAACCAATACTTGGATGGGTCAGGCCAAAGACCCGGCCGGCGGCTTCCAGATGCAACATATGCGGTGCCAGTAGCAACACACCTTTGCCTTTCGCCAGTTCCGCCTGAATATGTTCGTAACCTTTAAAATGAGCAATGCGCCGGATCCGCCATGTCGGCCACCACCAGCCAATCAGCGTTTCCATCGCGGCACAGCCGGTTTCTTCCGCATTACGTTTTACCAGCAGCTCCCGCTCATTGTCAGGCATGTCCGGAAAACACAGTTCGAGATTACGCCGGGCGATGCGGCCACGGGATTTCAGCAATTTAAAGCTGAGCCGGCCGAGACCTCGTCCCAGCGACATCAGCACCTGATAAGGCAGCCAACTGATCAGATACGCAATGCCGAGAGCCAGCCACAGCAGCCAATAACGGGGGTGAAGTAAGGTCAGAGAAAATGGCGGCGCCTGATACACAAGAAATCCTTGCTGCTAAAAACCGGCTATTGTAGCGAAAAGTGTGAAGCTGCACAGCGCAGAAACGACAAGGCCACACTGGTCTGAGCATTATCAGGTTCGTGTGGCCTTGTTTCAGTAGTGAGCTTTGTAGTGAATTACGCGCCTAGTGCGGCGTTGACAGTTGCCAGATCGGCTTCAGTCAGGGTACCGGCCGCTTGTTTCAGCGACAGTACTGCCAGGATGTAATCGTAACGTTGTTTGGTCAGATTGCGGCGGGCATCAAACAGATTGCGCGTGCTGATCAGCACGTCGACGATAGTCCGTGTACCGACTTCAAAACCAGCTTCTGTGGCTTTTAATGCACTTTCCGCTGAAACGACAGCTTGTTCCAGTGCTTTAATACCGGCAATGGCGGCACCGACGTTGTTGTAGTTCACCCGAACCTGACGTACCACAGAGCGGTGACCCAGTTCCAGATCTTCGCTGGTGGCGACATAGTTTGCGCGTTGTACTTCTGTGCTGGCGACTGTTGCACCACCTGAATACAGTGGCACTTTGACATCAAGACCCAGAGATTCCTGGTCCAACTGACGCGAATTGCTGCTGTCGGTTAAAGTCTTAGTAGCGGACAAATCCACGGTTGGGTAGTGGCCTGCTTCTGCCAAATCGATATTGTTCTGGGCAATTTCTACCGCGAGCTTACGGGCTTGTAAATCCAGGCTATTGGTTTCAGCGATTGAGACCCATTCAACAACGTTGGCAGGTTTCGGAGCTGTTGGCTTGAATTGACTGGTATTCAGTGGGCTTAGCTGGGAATGGTATTCGCCGGTGATTTCCTGCAGTGCTTCGCGGGCATTTTCCAGCGCATTGGTAGCCGAAATTTCTCGTGCGACCACTGAATCGTATTGCGCCTGCGCTTCATGCACATCTGTGATGGCCGTCAGACCTACAGCAAAACGTTGTTTGGTTTGTTCCAACTGGCGTTCCACTGCGCGTTTTTCGGCCGTGACGAAGGTTAAATCGTCATTGGCGCTGAGCACATTAAAATAGGCTTGCGACACACGGACAATCAAGCCCTGCAGTGCAGCATTGTAATAGACCTGACCTTGTAGCGCCTGTTTCTCGGTATTGGATAAGCGTTCCCAGTCGCCCCAGTTAAAAACAGTCTGACTCAGACTCAGCGTGTTACGATAATTTGTGTCGGTAGCACTCATACCGGCACCTCTATCTTCCCGCTCTTTGCCGATACGGCTGGTCAGGCCAATACTCGGCAGGAAAGAAGCTTTGCTGACATCGATATTGGCTTTGGCAGCATCACGCTGCGCGGCGGATTTCAGTACTTGTGGGTCTTTTTTCAGTGCCAGCTGATAAACGTTTTGCAGGTTCTCCGCGCTGGCTTGCAGGCTGAACAAGCCGAGGGCCGCGCACACCAATGAACATAAAGCAGTTTTTTTCATAACCAGGTTCCATGGAAAACAAAATTGAACGGATATTAACGTGTTCGCGTACACTAAGTCGAACCGTTCGCGTAAAAGTTGACGCGCCAAGTGTAACAGAATGTGAGCCCAAAGATGGCTGAAAACAAAGCAATTAATTATCCGGCATTCGCTGCGAAAGATGTGGAAATTCACGGTGAACACACTGTTTTCCACGGTTTTTTTACGATGAAATCTTATCAGTTCCGCCACCGCTTGTTTCAGGGCGGCTGGAGTGACCTTGTTACAAGGGAGATCTTCGAACGGGGTGATGCTGTGGTGGTGTTGCCGTTTAATCCGCACACCGACGAAGTGGTGCTGATTGAGCAATTTCGCTTTGGTGCCATGCGCAGTTCAGCCACGCCATGGCTGCTCGAAGCGGTCGCCGGTATGTTTGGCCCGGATGAACAGCCCGAGCAGGTCGCCCGGCGCGAAGCCGCTGAAGAAGCGGGATTGTCGCTGGGTCGGATGATCCCGCTGCTGAGTTATCTGAGTAGCCCAGGCGGCACCACAGAGCGTATCCATTTGTATCTGGGCGAGTTAACAGGCCCGGTAGAGACCGGCGTGTTTGGGCTCGCCGAAGAACATGAAGATATCAAAGTCCATGTCATGCAACGGCAACAGGCGGTCGATTTACTGAATGCCGGCAAAATCGACAATGCGGCGACTGTCATTGCGTTACAATGGCTATCTTTGCAGCTGGAGTCGGTACGCAAGCAATGGGCTGTACCGGCCTGAATTGACCAGAATGGGATCCTCGTCAGCGATGAGTTTGAGCAAACAACGGCGATATCAGCCTTATGTGCCGGACTTCCTGAGTCTGTGTGAACGCAATTACGCGCAGCTGCGCCATTTGTTGCCGCGTTCCGGTCAGGTTGGTGATGCCGTGCAAATTCAGGTCAGTGCTGCAGACAAGTATCTGCTGAAGCTGCAGGAACTGTGTAAATTTACCAGCACCATCCGCATTGAACACATCAGTGAACC
>JAIXSW010000314.1 GCA_027484495.1 Gammaproteobacteria bacterium | reverse complement strand
CGGTTATCGGAATTCATTGCAATGTCGGCAGAGATCCTCCATCACTGGCGACTGCCATGCTTTGAGCTAGACTGCAAAGATAGAGCTTTGCGCTTCAATGGAGGCCGCCGATGATACCGCAACGGATATACGAAAGTTTACCTTATGTGTATATGAGTCTGGGACTCGCCATTTTATGTTCAGTGAAAAATCCTTATGCCTTCTCGTCAGCCTTATTGTTTGTGTTGGCTGGCGCTGTCGTATGGGTGGTCCGCTCCGAGCATCGCCGAACCCGCCACCGTTTATCATCACAAGTCCATGGCATGTTACCGTTCTGGTGTTATGAGTTATTGCCCTTCAGTTATCTGACTTTGGGGATGTCATTACTGGCATACAGTGAAAACACGCTGATGTACCCCTCTGCGGTCATTCTGACGGTGCTTGGTTTACAAGTCTGGACCTTGCGTGCGCTACAGCGCCGGCCAGGGGCAAACACCGTCATAAAGCGGGTTTCTGGTTAACGCATAAAAAAACACCCGGCGATTGCCGGGTGTGTTCTTTAGGGCTGCTGTGATGCGTAACCAGTTATTGGCGAAAATCGACAGTGCTGTTCGCAACGGCGCTGGTCATGCGGATCCAGGCTTGCAGGTTTTGCTGCAGTGCCGCCGGGTCAATTTTATCTAAAGTGTCATTTGGCGTGTGGTGATAGTCGAAATAATCAGAACCATCCTGTTCCAGACTGACGACCGGGACACCCAGCGCTTTTAGTACCGAGACATCTGGACCACCAAAAGCGTCATTGTTGCCTGGCTTGATCTGCAGTGGCGTCAGTTCGCGTTGAATTTCAGCGGCAAATGGCAAAGATTTCGGGCCAAATTTCGTCGAGAACTGCCAGATCCGCCCGGCACCGAAATCAGATTCAGAAGCCAGCACGTGTTTATCCAGCTCTTTGGCATGTTTTGCGGCATAAGCGCGCGCGCCGACCAACCCACCTTCTTCATTGCCGAAAAGGACGACGCGGATTGTTCGCTTTGGCTGACCTTGTTGTTTGATCAGCGCTGCGGTGGCCATCACCAGACCCACACCAGCGCCATCATCCAGCGCGCCTGTACCCTGATCCCATGAATCCAGATGCGCACCAATCAGCACAATTTCATCCGGACGTTCTGAGCCGGTAATCTCACCAATCACATTATGGCTGACCGCATCTTCAGTTTGGTGCGTGTCGAGTTGTAGTTTGATTTTGGCTTCAGGCGCTTTGGTCAATACCCGGGCCAGTTGTTGGGCATCAGGCGCCGAAATGGCCACGGCCGGAATTTTTGGCACCGCCGGGTCATAGGTCATTTTGCCGGTATGCGCAAAACGATTACTGCTGGTACCAACAGAGCGGATAATCAGCGCTTTGGCGCCTAACCTTGCAGCTTCGACGGCACCTTTCGCGCGAGCACCAACGACTTTGCCATATTGCGAGCCTGACTTATCTTTTGTCATGGCTTTATTGATGAACACGATTTTATCTTTGACCTGTTCAGGTTTAGCCGCAATCAGCGCCTCCAGACTGTCAAACATCACAATGCTGGCATCGATGCCATTGGCTGGCGTACCGACGGAACCGCCCAGCGCGGTCAGAACCAGAGCCTGTGGGTATGGTGACAGTATTTCCAGTCGTGCCTGACCACGTTGCCAGTATGGTGTGACAAATTCTTCAGTCCAGACTTTATCAAAACCAAGTGCTTGCAGGTTTTTTGTCGCCCAGGCCACAGATGCGCGATCGCCCGGACTGCCGGCAAGTCGTGGTCCCACTTCAGTCGTGAGGCTTTCAGTCAACTGATAAGCCAACTGTTCATTGAATGGCTTTGGATTTGCCTGAATGAGCAATGGGCTCAGCAGCAGGCTCAACAACAGCGGTTTTAGTGATTTCATCATATTCCTGGATTTTTATAGTGGATTGATAACAGTACCAATCTAACACAGTGCGCTTTTAGCACAGAAGTGCGGGGTAACTCATTTGACATGGGATTAGTCGCAGTCTCTCTCAAGTGAAAACATACAAAAGTTAACAATTTGTAGGTGTTCAACTGCTTAATTAGCACGATATAATTTTTGTTCTGGCACTGTAATGCCACGCCATGATTGGTTTACAAGCCGATGCCGGATAATTTTTAGGGTGCAGGCGAAGGTAAACAAGAAAGAAATAAAATACTTTGAAAGTTAAATAATTAGAAAAAATAAGCAACTATTTCACAAGAATCTATTGTAAGCCGCGACCCGGCTGTTAGATAATGAGACGTCTAGACATGCACGGTGCAAACAACATGAACTTACAAGATATGGTGAACAATTCAGCCAAAGCGGTAAGACTGCTGAAAGCTGTATCGAATGAACGTCGTCTGTTAATCCTGTGCCATCTCCTCAGTGGTGAATTATCAGTTGGCGAGATGAACGAGAAGCTGGGTTTAAGCCAGTCTGCTTTATCTCAACATCTGGCGTTGTTGCGCCGTAACAAGCTGGTGAAAACCCGCAAAGAAGCGCAAACAGTGTTTTACAGTATGAATAGTAAAGAAGCGGAAGCTGTGATTGGATTGATGCATTCTTTGTATTGCGCCAAAACAGCCTGACGATTGACGGTATGAGGCCGACATGGAGTTACCTCAGTACCGCTGTCAGTCAGATGTAAAATAAAAAAACCAGCCGCAAGGCTGGTTTTTTGTTTCTGACAAAGGCCGGAAAGAGCGGTGGAAACCAATAATTCCGAATTTCTTCGTTAGCGCCGGCCCTGCAGACAGGACGCAGCAGATACAAAAAAACGCCTTTCGGCGTTTCTTTGTGAGCTGGTCAATTAAGCAGCAGTTACCAATGCCTTAACGTGG
>JAIXSW010000036.1 GCA_027484495.1 Gammaproteobacteria bacterium | reverse complement strand
CGGGCTGGTGACGCCGGACGGGGCTTTGCTGTGGTTGCAGATGAAGTGCGGGCGCTGGCGCATCGCACCCAAAGCTCGACCAAAGAAATCGAACTGATGGTCCAGAACATTCGCGGCGGTACTCAGGCTGCCGTTGCTTCGATGCAACACAGCCGGGACAAAGCTGAGCTGGCTTTAGACCAGGCGAACAAGGCAGGTGATGCCTTGGACATGATTGCCCAGCAAATCAGCCGGATCAGTGACAGCAACCATATTATTGCCAGCGCCGCGGAACAACAATCGAAAGCGGCGCGCGAGGTAGATCGCAACATCATTAATATCAGTGATTTAGCGACACAGAGCGCGGCTGGCGCGCATGAAACCAGCGCGGCCGCGCATGACTTGTCGCGCCTGGCGGTGGACCTCAACAGTCTGGTCGTGCGCTTTATCGTTTAACTTATTACCGCATCAGGTGACTGCCTGCCAATTTGGCCGCCTGCTGTAAATGCGTTCGCTGATACATCACCGACCGGAAGCTGGGGGGCCGAAGGAAGTCGATGTAGTCGTGACCGGGGCTCCGGGATGGAGCCCCTTTTTTAGCGGATAACCCAAGGCTGTGAAGTTGTTTTGGGGATGCATTGAACAACTTTCTGCTGATACAACTTATGCCGGTGAGGTAGTCCTATGTTTCGCAACATATTTGGTCGTCAGAAACAACAAGTCGAAGCCCCTTCAGCAACGCTCGAGGATTTGTTTTTTAGCGCCGTTCACCAGGAAGCTCCGATGTGTGTTTTTACGCCGGATGGCCAGTTCGTTGATGCCAATCCGTTATTTTTAACCATGCTTGGCTACTCCCGCGAAGAATTACTGGGCCAGCATCATCGGGTATTTTGTGCCGCGGCTGAGGTCAGTAAAGCAGAGTACAGCCAGTTCTGGCGCCAGCTTGGCCGGGGCATCGCGCAGCCTGGCACCTTCACCAGATATAAAAAAGATGGGCAAGCCATCATGTTGAAAGCAAATTACTTCACCGTCAAAGAGCATGGCAAGGTGCGCTGGGTGGTGAAATTTGCGTCAGATGTAACTGAGGAATATCGTCAGGCAGAAGATCAACAAGCCATCATTAATGCCCTTGATAAATCTCTGGCGGTGATTGAGTTTCAACCAGACGGCACTATTGTCCGCGCCAACAGTAACTTTCTGCACACCGTGCAATACAAGCTACAGGAAATCGTCGGCCAGCATCATCGCATGTTCTGCACCACCGCTGATCTGGCGCACAATGCGAAGTTTTGGGCTGAACTGGCCAGTGGCCAGTTTAAGAGCGGCCGTTTTGAAAGAGTCAACAAAGCCGGTCAAACCATTTGGCTGGAAGCGACTTACAATCCGATCTTTGACGAAAATGGCCGAGTCGTGAAGGTGATTAAGTTTGCCAGCAACATCAGCGACAAAGTAACCCATGAACAAGACGTGCAAAAAGTGGCCAACATGGCGTTGCAGTCGTCAAAACAAACGGTGTCGGTGGCAGAGCAAAGCAAAATGCTGTTGCAATCTGTCTTACAGAATTCAGAATCGATTTCGTCAGAGGTGCAGCACGCTTTTGGCTCAATCGCGCAACTTAATACCGAATCCAAAGCGATTTCTGCAATTGTCACCACGATTCGGTCCATCGCTGAACAAACGAATTTATTAGCGCTTAATGCGGCCATTGAAGCGGCCCGGGCAGGGGATCAAGGGCGAGGTTTTGCCGTTGTTGCCGACGAAGTGCGGAATCTGGCCGCGCGGACCAGCGCATCGACGATCGAGATTGAACGAGTCGTCGAACGCAATATGAAGCTGACACATGACGTGCTCGACAGAATGAAAAATGCCAGTAGTTTTTCCGGGAATGGCTTAACGTTGGTCAATGAAGCCTATGATTCACAGGAAAAAATTGAATCAGTTGCCAATACGGTGGCGTCGACTATTGCCAATTTGACGCCGGCTGCACAACGTTGATGTCGAGGTTTTTTACTTAAAAAATCATCACCGATGGGGTGCAGTTATTTGCGCCCCATCCACAACCAAAAACCCACTAACACCAACAACATCGCACTGCCGAGCGTCTCCAGCGTGCTGTTGTGCTGCACCCTTTGAACAGGTGCAGGCGCAGGCAACTTCTCCGGCACTTCGGCTGCGGGGGCTGGCTTTACCAGCTGAACATCCAGTTGCACCGGCATTATATTGGCCGGCGTTGTCACAGTTTTAGTGCAGTGTTGTTGCCGTAGTTGCTGCGAGGCTGGGTCTGACGGGTTGAGCTTCGCACAGCGCTGCTCACTCCATTGATCATCAGTATTGGCCTGCAGAGCAAAGCCGGACAGCAGCAACAGGGGAAACAGAATCAAGCAGGTGATGTTACGCATAGGTGCTTGCCTATGGACGACAGAACATTTGCCAATAGTAGCCGATTTATGACACTGGCGGCGAGGGGCCGCTCAGCGTTTGTATTGGCTTGGGCAATAGCCGCGATTGATCTCGGGTGAGCGCAATGCCAGATGTTTAGTGGTGCGGCCACTGGTGCGGGCGCGCCATAAGCGGAAACTGCCGGCGTTCAGTTCTTTTCGCATCAGCTTGATCAGCTGGTGCTGATTCAGGCCATATAACTGTTCTATCGCCTCAAACGGCGTGCGATCTTCCCAGGCCATTTCGATAATGCGGGATAAGTCGGCGGTGCTGAATTCTGTTGGCATTGGCGGATGTTGGTTGGTGACTTGTGCGCTGTGTACGCAGCAGCGACTGGGTTGGACCAATTGCGGGCTTTCGCAGCACCATTGTGCGACAACCGTTGTGCGACAACCGTTGTGCGACAACCGTTGTGCGACAACCGGTGGGTTTCGTTTTGCTCTACCCACCCTACGTTTGTCTTTGTTGGGGTAGGGTGCAATGAGTTTGCGAATTGCACCGTGATACCCTTCACGGCTTCAGACAATCTGAACCGAATTTCCACAATTCGCGCAAAACCTTCACCAAATGCTGCACAGCTCTGCCGCTATTACGGCAACGGAATAAACTCAGTTTCATCGCCGGGCACGGTCGGGAACTTGCCTTGTTGCCAGTCAGCCTTAGCCTGGTCGATGCGCTCGCGTTTGCTGGAGACAAAATTCCATTCGATAAAGCGTTTTGCCATTGCTTCACCGCCAATCATCGCGATGCGGCTGTCGGTTTTGGCATGTATGGTCACAATGGTGTTGGCATCTAAAACTGCCATCTCGTATTGGTCAATCTGGTCGTCACGCAGCTGGATTTGGCCACTGGCGACATACAGCGCGCGCTCTGCTGCTTGTGGCAGCGCCAGACACTGACCTGCTTTGAGGTGGGCTTCGATATACAGCGTCTGGGCAAATTGTTTCACCGGCGAGGTCTGGCCATAAGCACTCCCCATAATGACCCGCACGGCTACATCATTAACGCTGACCATCGGGATCTGTGCGCCCGGGTAATGATAAAACGCCGGTTCTGTTTCTTCGTCGGCTTCCGGTAACACCAGCCACAGCTGCAGGCCATGCAGCTGATGGTCTACTGCGGTCACTTCCGGTCTTTCGCGCTCGGAATGCACAATACCTTTACCTGCCACCATCAGATTGATATCGCCGGGAACTATCGGTTGCAGGCTGCCGAGTGAATCGCGATGCAGAATTTCACCTTCAAACAGGTAAGTCACAGTCGCCAGATTGATATGCGGATGTGGCCGCACATTGATACCGCTGCCCGCCGGAAAAAATGCCGGTCCCATGTGGTCGAAGAAGATCCAGGGCCCAACCATTTGCTGGCCGGCGACTGGCAACAACCGGCGTACGGAAAAACCACCCAAGTCTTTTTCGCGCGGACGGATGACTTTTAAAATAGCGCCACAGCCTGGATCTTCGGTGCAGTCGCCAGAATATTCACCTGCATAGTTGCCTGAATTCATTGGGGTTAAGTTACTCATTGTTCTACTCCGGTGACAGATAAATGATGGGCCTGACAACAGGCGTGGCTGCTCCGTAACAAGACGGCTAACAGCGTGCAAAGGGTGATGCACAGCAGCCCGGCAACCGGGCCAAACCCAGCGGCGAACAGGCTGATGGGTGGCAATGCAACGGCAAAGCCAAGCAGTAAATAACGGCCAGAGCCGCCAAACACAAAGCGGTCGCGCACCAGCCAGAGGCCAAACAGATAGATCGCGACCGGAACTGCCACAGCCCCGGTGGCGATAACATGGCTGATGTGCGCTTTACCTGTCAGCAAGTCGACTTGCACCGCAATACCGGCGCCAACTGCAGCACCTGCGGCATAAATCAGCAGATG
>JAIXSW010000363.1 GCA_027484495.1 Gammaproteobacteria bacterium | reverse complement strand
TGCTAAAAAAAATTCGTAAACTACTGGCCGCACGCTCAGTCGTGCTGCTGATCGAACGCTTCTTTCGCCTGGGCGCCGGCGCTGTCGTCACTTTTATGGTGGCGCGGATGCTGGGTGATAGCGCGCTGGGTATCTACGGGTTTGTCATGGTCTGGGTGGCGTTTCTGGCGCCACTAACTAACCTTGGCATGAACAATCTGGTGCAAAAGCTCGCCAGTGGCCAGACCGCCCCACTAAAAGCGACCCAGTTTCTGCAAACTGCGGTTTGGCTACGGGTCATTGCCGGCGCTGTGATGGGCGCGCTGATGATTGCCGGCTTTGCCTGGTTTTTCCCGCAGTATTTTTGGGGCGATCCTTGGCAGATCTCTGCACTCTTTTTGCTGCAAACCTTCTTTGCACTGATTTTATTTGAGTATCAGCAAAATTATCTCGGCCACTTCCGGGCCGTTGCGCTGAGCAAAATTCTATTGTCAGCAGTGACGCTGGCAGTCCGGGTGATTGGACTGCTGAACGGCGCAGGCATCAGTTTCCTGTTATTGATTGTGGGCATTGAATTTCTGCTGACCGGCGCACTGCAATACTATTGGTACCGTCGCTACGCCACTCAGTCGCCCCGCTGGCACTGGCAATTCTTTGACTGGCAGACCGCACGCCAATTGCTGCAACGTTCATCGTGGCTGTGGTTATCAGGCATTATCTCGGTCATTTATCTGAAAATTGATACTGTGATGATTGCCAGTATGCTGGGCGAAGCAGCAACCGGCCAGTATGTGGCAGTGGCACGGATCTCAGAGCTGTGGTATGTGATCCCAACGACATTGGCCGCCCGCTATTATCCCGACATGCTCAAGGCGTTTGAACAGAGCTGGCCAGGCTATTTGCTGATCCTTCGTCGGCGTGGCCTGCAATTTTTCTTATTGGCCACTGTCATTGCCATTCTGATGACTATCAGCGCTTATTGGATCATGTTATTTGCATACGGGGAAAAATTCACCGTCTCAACGCCGGTGTTGCAAATTCATGTCTGGGCGGGGTGTTTTGTGTTTGTCAGAGCCTTAATCAGTCAGCATCTGATCATCACCGGGCAGGAACCATTAAGCTTATCCAGCAACATTGTTGGCGCGATACTGAACGTGGGCCTGAACTTCTTGCTGATCCCGCGCATGGGCATTGAAGGCGCCGCCTGGGCGACCTTAATTTCTTATGCGTACGCGTCTTTTTTCTTTATCTTCTTCTCAAAGAAGACCCGCGCACATTTCTTTGAAATGCTGAGAACCAAAGCCCCCGCCCCGGGATAAACCGCAGACAGCAAAAAGCCGCCAGAAATTGGCGGCTTTTTTTGGCTTTGAACCGGTCACGACCATTGATCACAATGCGTTATGCCGGCAATTCCCAGTTGACCCAGCCCTGCTGCCAGCTCAGTAAAATCAGTCCGCCAAACGCAATACGGTACCAGGCAAAGATCTCATAACTATGGTTCGCAACAAAACGCACCAAAGTACGGACAGCCAATAACGCACTGATAAATGCCGTGACAAAACCAACAGCAAACATCGGTGCATCGGCCATTTGCAGCAAGTCACGATGTTTATAGATATCGTAAAAAGTCGCGGCAAACATGGTTGGTACTGCCAGAAAAAACGAAAACTCGGCGGCGACTTTCCGGTCAAGACCAATAAACAAACCACCGATAATGGTCGCACCGGAACGTGAGGTGCCCGGGATCATCGACACTACCTGCGCACAACCGACTTTAAATGCATCCAGCAGACTCATGTCGTCGACATCGTGCACCCTCGCCTGATGTATGCGCCGCTCAGCCCATAGAATAATCAGCCCGCCGACAATCAACATCACCGCCACCGACACCGGATTAAACAGGTAATATTTAATGGTTTTAATAAACAACAAACCGATAATGGCTGCCGGTAAAAACGCCACCAGCAGGTTCAAGACAAAGCGTTGTGCTTTCGGATCGTGGGTAATACCGCAGGCAACGCCGATAAACCGCTGCCGATATTCAAATACGATGGCCAGAATAGCGCCAAGCTGGATGGCAATTTCAAACACCCGGCCATCGTTATGAAAGCCAATCAAATCGCCGACCACAATTAAATGGCCGGTACTGGACACCGGCAAGAATTCAGTCAGACCTTCAACAACGCCTAAGATAAAGGCCTGAATTAACAACCACCAATCCATGATCACTCCAAAAACAGCAGATAATGGCGGTTATTATCCGGACTTTTGCCTGCCCGTCCAATCACTTTGCGCTTTTTCTTAATCCTGCAGCCAGCCAAACGGATCTTCGATACTCAGCGCCGGCTCGGTGAACCAGCGAGGCCCGGCTGCTGTCATGTAGAAATGATCTTCCAGCCGCACGCCAAATTCACCGGGGATACAAATCATCGGTTCGTTGGAGAAGCACATGCCCTCGGCGAGCGGTGTCGCGTTGCCACGCACCAGATAGGGCCATTCATGAATATCCAGACCAATACCATGGCCGGTGCGGTGCGGTAATCCCGGTAAACGATAATCCGGGCCCAGGCCCGCGGCAGTTAACACCGCACGGGCGGCATCGTCGACCGCACCACAAGGCGTACCCGGCTTTGCTGCAGCAAATGCGGCAGCCTGCGCCTGTTTTTCTAATTGCCAGATCGCACGTTGGCGCGCGGTTGGTACGCCAAACACATAACTGCGGGTAATGTCAGAGACATAATCCAGCAAGCGGCAGCCGGTATCGATCAGCACCATATCGCCATCCTGTAGCTGTTGTGGATCTTTGACGCCATGCGGATAAGCGGTCGCTTCGCCAAACAACACAATACAAAAATAGGAGCCGGACGCGCCGACCCGCCGATGTGCTTCATCAATAAAAGCTTCGACCTCCAGCGTGCTGATGCCCGGCCGCAGAATTTGCGCAACCGCCTGATGCACCACCAGCGTCATATCCATCGCCCGCTGCATAATCGCAAGTTCTGCTGCGGATTTTTGCCGCCGGCAGGCCGCCGTGATCAGCGAGCCATTGATAAACCGCTGCGCCGGCGCCAGTTGCTGCAATGCATCGACAATAAAAAATGCCGTGCTTTCATCAAGCCCCACCCGCGCATCCGCCGGTACGCCGAGATTTTTCAGCGTATCAAGCAACAGCTGATATGGGCTTTCATCTTCTTCCCAGCCAATCACCTCGGCTTTGATTTGCTGATACTCACCCAGCGTGCCGATTTCAAACACCGGTGCGATGTATTTCAGTACTCCGTCAGCGGTCAGCAGAGCGCCAACCAGCCGCTCACTGGCGTACCAGCGGGTGCCGGTAAAATACAGCAAACTGCTGCCGGCATTTAAGTAAATGGCCGCCACTTCGTGCTGGCGCATCAGCGCGCAGGCTTTATCAATGCGCGCTTGATACTCAGTGACAGCGATTGGCGCTACACCGGCACGCATGTCTGACAACGACGCCAGCACAGTGGCTGGGTCAGCGCCGCCAATCCGACGAACAGATGCAGGATGAACAATGTGGTCAACAGTTTGCGACATGGAAAAATACTCCGCAGTGAATCAATCTCAATGCTTTACAGTATGCGCTGCCTGCAGCATGAATTTAAATGATATGATTTCACTACACCATGAACTGAACTCATACCTATGCAGCCACTACCGCCACTCAAAGCTTTGCAGGCGTTTGAAGCTACGGCCCGTTTACACAGCTTCAGCGCCGCCGGCCAGGAGCTGTTTGTCAGCCAAAGTGCCATCTCACACCAGATCCGTCTGCTGGAGCAACAGCTCGGCTGTAGTCTGATCAACCGCAAGCAACAGCCGCTGCAGCTGACTGAACAAGGTGCGACGCTGTTTTCAGTGTTACAGGAGAGTTTTTTCCGCATGCGCTCAGTGTGTCAGCATCTGGTACAACAACCGGGGCGACGGCTGGCGATCGCCGCCCAAACCTCAATCGCTGTAGAATTTCTGGCACCACGACTGAATGCGTTCCGCCAGGCCTATCCTCAGGTCGATACGCTGTTACATATGGAATCTAATGCGGCCAGTCTGGATGTCAGTCAGTTTGATCTGATCCTCGGTACCTGGCCCTGCCCGTCCGGTTTTGCCACTGTGGCGCTGCGGCCGGAATGGTGGTTTCCGGTCTGCAGTCCGGCACAATACGCCAAGCTTGATTTAACCGATCCGGCGTCGGTGTTTGGCGCGCTGTTGTATAGCTCAGAGCAAGGTCAGGACTGGCAACTATGGCGCCAGCAAATGCAGTTAAATGCGCCGGCGCAGCTGCAACTGCGCCAGGTCAGTCTGGCATTACTGGCGACCAAAGCCGTCAGTAGCGGTGAAGGCATTGCGCTCAGTAACAGTTTTATTGCCGGTGATGCGGTACGGGCCGGTACGCTCAAAGCGCTGCTGCCGTGGCGCTATCAGTTGCCCTGGGGCCAGTATCAGCTGCATTACCGGCCAGGCGGCCAGCAACAGCAGCAGATCAATCAGTTTGTGCAGTGGTTTTGCGCTGATATGCAGCAAAGCGACTTATTGGCCACGGCAGATCAGCAAAATACGCTAATTCAGCCGTAACCCACCCTGACGGACAATACGCCGCGCGACCGCTTGCTCAAACACCGTCCAGTCGGTCAGTAACAGACTGAACTCTGTGCGGGCGCGGGTGATCGCGGTATAAATCAATTCCCTCGTTAACACCGGGCTTTCAGTAGGCGGTAATAACAACACAGCATGGTTAAACTCTGAACCTTGCGATTTATGCACGGTCAGCGCAAACGCGGTTTCCAGCTGTGGTAATCGTCCCGGCAAGAACCAACGGACGCTGCTGAGATTCTTGCTATCAGGCTGCAAAAACGCAACCCGCAGCTGTGGTTGCCCTTCATGTTCTACCGCCAGACAAATGCCAATATCGCCATTCATCAGCCCGGTACTGTAATCATTCTGCAGCACGATCACAGGCCGGCCATGGTACCAGCCGCTATTTTTGCCAATCAGCCGCAGCTGCGCCAGACGCTGTTCCAGTGCCAGATTAATGGTTTCCACACCAGCCGGGCCCTGACGCAGTGCACACAGCAACTGCACCTGGGCAAACTGCTGATGTAACGCCTGCGCCTGTGCTGCCATGTTCGCACTGGTCACTGGCTGCTGCAGCATTTGCAGATAAGGGGCCAGCAGTGTCACCATCCGTGCACTGACTTGTTGCGCCAGCTGATCTTTTGCCAGCAATACGGCGTGTAAATCAGTCGTCACAACGGCTGTATCAGTATCAACGTCAGCAGCAACGGCGGTAGTAAATTGGAACAGCTGCGAAGCCTGCTGATCCCCCACATTGACTGCCCGCGCCAACTGACCAATACCGCTGTGTTCGTTGAATCTGTGACTTTTACGCAGCATCACGACATGCTGATCCAACGCATCCGGCTGCGCACTTAAAAATGCAGCCGGCAGCGCCGCACCGGTCAGTTGTGCCAGCCAGTCTGCTGTTTGCTGGCTATAACCACCGACTTCGGCATGGCGGCAGATCTCCGCCAGCACCGCGCCGGCTTCGACCGACGCCAGCTGGTCCTTGTCACCGAGTAAAATCAGCCGGCATTGTGGTGGCAAGGCGCGCACCAGCGCAGCAAATAAACTGACATCCAGCATCGACGCTTCATCGACGATCACCACATCGGCCGGTAATAACTGACCAGCATGAAAACGAAACCCACTGCCGTCCGGCTTCGGCGCCAGTAACCGATGCACCGTTTGCGCCCGCGCCGGTAATTGCGGCAACAAATCGGCCAATTGCGGCAGCGTTTGCGCCAGCTGCAAGCGCGATTGCGTCAGCGACTCGGTCAGCCGCGCCGCCGCTTTACCGGTCGGCGCTGCCAGTACAATATGCAGACCGCTCGCCGACTGACGCAGCAGCAATAACAATAGCTTCAGTACCGTGGTGGTTTTACCAGTGCCAGGCCCGCCGGTGATCACGGCAAAATAACTGCTGGCGGCCAGCGCACAAGCTTGTTGTTGCCAGTTGACATCAACGCCTTCAGGCGGAAACAACAAGCTCAGCAACTGTCTAAGGACTGCCGGCTCTACCTGTTGGCGCAGCTGCAGATCCGCCTGGCGGCGGCCGTCAATAAAATCGGCAATGCGCTGTTCATCAGCAGCATAACGGCGTAAATACAGACGATTGGCGCGCAGGATAAATGGCTGGCTGGTCTGTCGCGGATCCGTGCTGACCAGGGCCGGATAAGCCAGTAGCTCCGTGGCCACCTGCATTGGCGGATGCTGCCGGCAAAAATCCTTCAGCTTGGTGGCGTGCGAACTTTGCCGCAGGGCTACCGGTAATAAACGTGTTGGTTCTTTGGCTGCATCAGTAAAATCGAGGCAAAGATGGCCTTGCGCCAACTGCGCGCTGGCCAGCATCAGATATAACAGCAGTGGCTCAGGCAGTGCTTCAGCCTGCGGTATGGCCCGTAATAAAGCCACATCCAGTGGCCTGAGCAACTGCGCTTGTTGCCATTGGCTAAGTTTGGTTTCAAATGTGCTGGAAAAGCGTAAGATCATCAATGCGCTCCTGCGGATGATAAGGCTGCTGCCGACTGACTGAGCAAGCGCCGCGCCGGGCCTGCGTCACCACGAAACAGCTGATCGAGCGCCAGAATAAATGGCGCTGACAACTGCACGGCCAAAATTCCCTGCTGCGCCGCCTCGCTCTGGCTGGCCTCGCTCGGACTGACGTTGGTGGCACTGCCGCGTAAAAACCAGTACAACGCCGGCCCGATATGTCGCTCAGGCTGATAACCCGGCAAGCGGGCAGTCAATAGCCGGTGCAGCGCCAGTCCATATAAAGCGGCCTGCAGATCGTAGCGCGCGTCCAGCATCATTTGCTGCAGATTTTCCGGCGTGTAGCGGCCATCCTCACGATAATTACTCTTAAAATCAGCAACATAATATCGAGCACCATCAAACAGCGTCAGATCGATAAAGCCTTTGAGCATGCCGTTGAGCTGACGGGACTGCAACTCTGACCGCGCGGCGCCTGGCCAGATTTGCTGGGTCACCAGCTGATCAAGCAAATGAATATCAACCCGGGCGGCCGGAATTAAGAACTCGAGTTCTGCAATACAAGCGGGGATCTGCGCCAGATTGGCTTGCCCCAACACCGGCAGTGGCATTTGCAGCAGCTGTAGCAACCAGTCAGCCAGTTCAGTCACTGCACTGGCGGCATCATCACAATACTTCGGTTGTTCTTTGTCACTATTCAGCATCAGCCGTTGCCAGCGCCCATCACTGAGCGGTTTTAATAAACCGGCCTGTGTCGCTGATTGCACTAGCTGTGCCTGTAGCAAGGTGCGATCGGCAACGACTGTGGCAACCCCTGTCGCAGCCGCCCATTCGAGCTGCGCATGTAAAAAAGTACCGGGACCGGCGCCACGGATAAAGCGCTGGGCAAAACCCGGCGTCTCCTGCGGCCAAGATTCGGTCGGTAGCTGTGCGCTCTGTTGCAGTAGTTCCTGCACTTTCGCGTTGCCGGCACGGCCCTGATCATCAAACATGGCCTGTTCCTGGTAGTGACTGCCCATGGCAATCGCGCTGTAACTACTGATTTGCCACGCCGGCCTTGGGCTGATGCCCTGCAGCAAAAAGCCGCTGGCACTTTGTGATCCGCCGTTTTGCCATTGATAGCGTGCTGGTGGTGGCAGATCGGCAGGTGCCAAACCAAAACAAGGCGCTGCGGTCAACGGCGCTGCAAGCCACTGTACCTGTGGCGCCAGCGTGCCATCTGCCGCCAGCAGATAAGCCAGTGCGCTGCGTTCTTTTAACGGCGCCAGCGTGACGACACAGCCATGCCGAGCCCGCGTCAGCGCCACGTACAGTTTGCGCAGATCTTCACCGAGGCGTTCGCGTTCAGCCCTCTCAAAACTCTGTTCGTTAAACTGTTGTGCCAGTTGTCGGCTGCCGTCGTCCTTGTGCCAGACATAAGGCAGTTGCTTCGCATCGAGTTCGCGCGCCGCCAGTAAAAATGGCAGAAACACCAGTGGGTATTCCAAGCCTTTGGATTTATGGATGGTGACGATTTTCAGTAAGGCGTCGTCCGATTCCAGCCGTAATTTCAGCGCATCGGCGCCAAGCTCACCGTCGCCTTGCAGATGATGCTGCAAATAGCGCAATAACGCCGCCTCGCCGTCGAGCTGGCGCGCGGCCTGTTGCAGCAATTCAGCCAGATGCAACAAGTCCGTCAGTTGCCGCTCTGCATCAGGCGCTGTCGCCAGTTTTTGCACCAGTGAAAAATCCTGCAACAGCCGGTGGACCAGCGCCAACACGCCCTGACTGCGCCAGATCTGTTGATAATCGAGAAAACGCTGCTGCATGTGCTCCAGCGCCCAGTCGTCTTGCTGTAACGCCAGCAGGTCGGTGTAACTCCAGCCCATCGCCGGTGTGGCAAGCGCAGCCCTTAGTTTGCCGGCGTGCCGCGGTTCAGCACAGCTACTCAGCCACAATAACAATTGTCCGGCTAACGGACTGTCAAAGACTGAGCCTTTGTCAGACAAATACACCGCGCGCACGCCCAGTTGGGCCAGCTCAGCACGCATCACGTCAGCTTCCTGCTGATTGTTGACCAATACCGCGATGTCGGCGGGCCGCAGCGGCTGTAAGTCCGCGCCCTGCAGAAAACCACAGTGCCCCTGCTGCGCAGCGTTCAGCAGGGTGACAATCTGCTGCGCACTATGACGGGCACTTTGCGCCAGGTAGGCTGATTTACTCAGCGGTTTAGCACTTTGATCAAGCGCGACCCACTGCAACGCCGGTAACGGCGCGCCATCGAGCACCAGTTGTTCAGGCCGGCCTTTGGCTGCCACCGGGCTAAATGACAACAAATCACCTTGTTGGCGAAACAAAAAAGCGCCAAGCCCGCTGTCGCGCTGCTCTGCCTGTAAAAACAGCTGATTGACCGCATCAACCATCGCGCTGGTGGAACGAAAATTAGTCCCGAGCGAAAAATGCCGGCCTTGCGTCTGCTGTTTCGCCATCAGATAGGTGTAGATATCAGCGCCCCGAAAGCCGTAGATCGCCTGTTTCGGATCTCCAATCAGCAACAAACCACAATCCGGCGTCGGTCGCTCTGGCTGATAAATCTGGCTGAAAATACGCCACTGTAGCGGATCTGTGTCCTGAAACTCGTCGATCAGCGCTAACGGAAACTGGCTGCGTAACATTGTCGCGAGCTGGCCACCGGATCCGCCGTGCAACGCCTGATCGAGCTGAACCAGTAAATCATCAAAACCCAACTCGGCGCGTTGTTGTTTTAATACGCCAAACTGTTGCTGTACCTGAGCCAGCGCATGTAGCCGAAGGTCAAAACTGACATCCGGTAAATCGGCCAGCGCCTGCGGCAGCGCAGCCATCGCTTCAAGCGCCGGATGCGATGGCGCTGTGCCCTTCCAGGCATCGGCCAGGCCTTCTGGCGTCAACCGCTCGATACCCTTGCCAATATCCGGCGCCAGTTGCGCCGGGTCGTCACGCCAGGCGGCAATACCGGCGAGCCATTTGGCAACATAATCCGGCCTGAGCTTGGTATTATTGGTTTGGCCGGCGGCCCGGCCGGCCTCGATCAAACTGGCCAATTCATTTAACCACTGCTGCCACGGCGCTTTTAATGCAGCCAATGTGGTGCGACGGGCGTCGATTTCTTGTTCAAGCAACGTCGCCAGTGAATGCGGCGGCGGCGCAAAGTGCTCCTGCCATAACGGCAGTAGCGCCTGCCACAACTGGCGGGGCGTGCTGAAACTTTGCTGATAGCGGACAAATAGCGGTAACGCGAGCGGATAGACCTCAGAGCGCCAGTAATCCATCACCACCTGCTGCTGCAGCTCCGCCAGATCGGTTACCAGCGTCTGTTCAAACTGGCTGCCACAGGCAAAAGCGTGTTCGCTCAGCATGCGGTTGGCAAAACCATGAATAGTCGAGATGGCCGCTTCGTCCATCCACTGCGCAGCGAGTTCAAGCTGGGCAGCACAAAGGCCATATTGCTCTTGCGGGAAGGCATCCAGCAGCGCACGCAACACCGGATCGACCTGGCGCGGTACTGACTCCCGTTGCTCTGTGTCCGGCTGCTTGGCTTTGTCGTGTTCTGCTGCAAACACCAGCGCCGCTTCGCTCAGGCGTTGTTGAATACGGCCACGCAGCTCCGCAGTGGCCGCTTCGGTGAAGGTGACCACCAGGATTTGATCCGGCCGCAGTGGTGCCGCGAGGCCATGCCCCAGCACCAAGCGCAGATATAATGCTGCAATGGTATAAGTTTTACCGGTGCCGGCACTGGCTTCAATCAACGAAGTACCGTGCAGGGGTAAGGTCATAAAATTCAGCGGCTGCATTTAGTTCGCTCCGGAATCAATAGAGACTGCAGTTTGTTGCAATACCTCTAACAAAGGCCCGAGCAACTGTGTAGCCAGCAGCGGTGACAGCTCAGGCTGCCAGAAGGCGTCAAAACTGGCGAAAGCGCGACGTAAATAAGCGTTCTGACCGAGCAATCCGGCACTGAATGCGGTCCCTTCATATAACAACTGCAGCTTTTGCAATTGTTTGTCGTCAGCTTTGCTTTGCAATAACGCTGACGCCAGGGTTAAGGCAAACGGCAATGGCTGCTGTTGGCCTTGCAAATAGGCCCGTAACAGCTGTTGCAGGATCTGCTGTGCATCCCCGATCGCCAGTGCCGGCAGGCAAAGATCACCATCAGGCGCGACGATAAACTGCCGCACCGGATGACCGGCTGCCGCCGACAACACGGCCGCCAGCCACGGTTGCAACAGTGGCCGGCATTGCCACAGGCCATCGCGTTGCAACGCTTCGGCTTGCAGCTGCACCTGCCAAAGCACACCGTCACTATCCTGTCGTAGTTGCTTCAGCCAGTCCTGCACCGGGCAGGCGATCTGAGCACCGTCGAGCGCCACTACACCGGCAAAACAGACCTGTTCGAAGTCGCGTGATAATGGCTGACTGCGCGACAACACAGCGGCAAAACGCTGCAACTGCGCCGGCATTAGCTGCAATAACTCACGCCGGACTAATTCGCCTGCCGCACCAACCGGCAGCAAACCAGCGGCAACAGCCCGTTGCATTTGTTGCTCCAGCAGCTGCGCTGCGCGGGATTGTCCCTGCGCCGGCTCAAGCCGGATCTGCTGACTCAGCGCGCTATAGAGCTGCTGTTGTAATTGCCAGTTACTCAGACCATCCAGCGCAAAGGCCTCGTCGTCCTGATGCGACGCAGTCTGAGCAGGAAAATACACTTGCAGACGCTGCTGGAAAAAACAGCGCACCGGATCGCGTAAAAAATCGGCGAGCTGGGTCAGGTCCAACGGCTGGTCCGGCGCTTGTAACGGCAAGACGTCGTCCGCTTGTACCACCGCTGCCGGCTGATAAAAACTACGCCATTCCCGCTGCCAGGTTTGCAGTTCGCCAGATAGATACCGTTGACTGTATGGCTTCAACGGGAAATCTTCGGTCAGCACGACCAGTAAATCATCACCGGCTTCGGGTGCCAGCTGCCAGCCTTGCGCCAGGTGTTGACGCAATTGTGCGACCAGCACGCTGGGCTCACGCTCACTATTGTCATGCACACTGCGGCCAAGCCAGCTGATCCGCAGGCGTTGGCGGGCCGATAACACCGCTTCGAGGAATAAGTAACGGTCGTCATCACGCCGGGAGCGATCGCCCGGCCGATATTGCGCGGCCATCAAATCAAAATCCTGCCGCCGCTGCACCCGCGGAAAAGCGCCATCCTGCATACCGAGTAAATGCACCTGACGAAACGGGATCGCGCGCATTGGCAGCAATGAAGCAAAATTAACTGCGCCTGACAAAAATCGCTGCTGCAGGCTGTTGCGTTCAAACTGCCCCAACCAGGCGTCTGCCACCAGTTGCAAAGCCAGCGGTGACTCCAGCCGGACCTGTTCACAAGATTGTTGCCATTGCCCCAGCTCATCGCGTAGCTGTTGCACTAACAGCAGGCTTTGTTCCGTTTCGGCCCGGAAAAAATCATCGAGTAGCTGCAACAATTGCTGATACCAGTGCTGTGGCGTCTGCGCAGTAGCACAGAGCCGCCACCAATCGTCCAGTTGCTGCAACAGCAAGGCCAGCTGGCCGGCACAAACGGCTTCCAGACCCTGCACCGCACCAAGCGGTGCACCATTGCTGTCGACAGCGTTTGCCTCGCTCCATCCGCCTTGATCTGTACCGGCATCATCGCCGAGGGCATACCCCAATAACATCCGCTGCAACGCGTGAAATAAGCTGAACTGCTGGTAGTCATAGCGAATACCAAGACTTTGCCGTTGCTCGCTGTGCAGCCCCCAGTGCGCACCTGCCTGCATCAGCCACTGGCTGAGCTTGCCGATCCCCGCCGCATCGAGTTCGAACTTCGCTGCCAATTCAGGCACTTGCAATAAATCGATGATATCACTGACATAAAACCGCTGTTGGCGGATATTCAGCAAATACTTCAGTGCCTGTAACATCGGCTGCTGCACGGTGGCAGCCTGGTCGGCGATGGTAAAAGGGATACAGCGGTCATCATCGCGCCGGTAGCGGCCAAACACCGCGTGAATGGCGGCGGCATATTCGTTGATATCGGGCACCATCACCATGATGTCACTGAACTGCAACGTCGGGTCAAGACTGAACTGCGCCAGTAAATCGTCGTGCAGCACTTCCAGCTCCCGCACTATGCTGTGACAGCGGGCAAAACACAGCGACTGCGCCTGTTTCCGGTCTAGTTGTGGCCAATGTTGCCGGCTTTGCGGCAGATCCCTCAGCTCAAGAATGTCCTGTTGCAACTGGCCAAGCAGATGGCTGTCATCATAGTCACTGAATAAATCGATGCGCTCGCCACGGAACAGCTGACGGAATTGTTGCGTCTGGTCAAACTGGTCGAGCAGGCGAATGTAATCGCGGCCTTGTTTACCCCAGGCAGCCAACAGCGGATGTCCGCTGGCGTCCGGTTTAGGTTGCTGGCGGCTTTGCGCAGTCAGCCCCGGCAAACTACGAAACAAATCTTTGTCGGCGATAATATCGGCCCAATAATGCTGACAAGGATTATGCACTGCCAGCAGGATCTGGGTGTAAGGCGCGATAGCAGCCAGCGCCTCAAGGCTTTGTTGTGACATACTGCTGATGCCAAATAACATCACCCGGCGCGGTAACTGCGGGGGGCGATTGGTCTGGCTAAATGTAGCGGCCGCGCGGATACATTCCTGTTGTAACGCTGCGCGGCTGAAACGGCGCTCTGCAGGAAGCATATCCGCCAAAATGGCGCGCCACAGTGCTGCCTGCCAGCGGTTGTCGTCAGACAATGGCTGGCGCTGCCCCCGCGCATCTAATAGTACATCGTCTCCCTGTTGCCATAACAACAGCCAATCGGCGCGATAGACCTGATATTGGTCAAATAAATCAGCCAGTTTCAGTGCAAGTTGGTCAACTTTGCGTTGTTCACTGTCGTCCGCCAGATAATGGGCCAATGTGGCAAATTCAACGCGTTGCAACAGTTCCGGCAATAACCTTAACAGCCGCCAATGCAACTGGTCTTTGTCAAAAGCACATTGCTCCGGGATCGCAAGATCAGGTAACAGCCAGCGGTATAATTGCCAGACAAAGCGGTGTGGCATCGCCAGACGCAAGCCGCAGGCAATACCAAGGCCGCCGCTGCCGTCCGCAGCAGGTTCGGCTGCCAGAGCCAGTTTCAGCCACTGCGCGATGCCATTGCTTTGTACCAGAATAGTTTCAGCTTCAAATACATCCAGCGGATACGCAGCCATCCATGCGGTACAAAGCGCGCGCAATTGCTCGGGTAAATTGGCATGCACCACCATAAAACCGGCAGTCAGATCAGAAGATTTCTGTGTTAACACGGCTACATCCTTGCAGAATCAATAAATCAGGCACTGACGACCTGGTTACGGCCATTATCTTTGGCCCGATATAATGCGCTGTCTGCTCTGGAGATCACTTCACGCACCTGCTCATGGCGGCCGGCCTGCGTCAGACCAATACTGACCGTGACCTGATAGGCCGGAAAACGCGGAAATTGTAACAAGGCGACGGCCAAACGTAACCGCTCGGCCACTTCCAGTGCCTGTACTTCCCCTGTATCGGGCAGCACCAGCAAAAATTCTTCGCCGCCGCTTCGGCCGATACTATCGTGCTGACGCAGCGTGTCGTGCAAAGTCTTAGCAACAGCGACCAACACTTCATCACCCGCTTCATGGCCGAACTGGTCGTTACACTGTTTAAAATAATCAATATCGGCAATCATCAAGCACCATGACTGCTGCAATTGAGCAGCCTGTTGCTGAACTTGATCGCAGCGTGCCAGTACACAACGGCGGTTGCCCACCTGGGTCAATTCGTCGGTCATGGCCAGTTTGTGCAGGCGTTTATTGCGTTGGATCTGCGAGATGGCATACAACAATGCGATCAACGCCAGTACCACAAACAGTGCTATGGCGATGTACTGCCAGCGCTGTGCAGCTTCCAGCACGGCGAGCTGCTGGCCGGGCAAGCGATTTTACGCATGTAACTGAGTGTTTTAATGGGATTGAAGCTCAGAGTCAGACTGGAAGCGTAATAAAGCTTCGCGTTGTTGTTTGGCTTGTGAATTGAGCTTTTCTTGTAGTTGTCCGGCCACATCCAACAACCGGTACGCATTTTGGTATTGGCCGGCTTTGGCTTCAGCCCTTGCCCAGGCCTGATGCAGCATCAGCAGATAACGCGGATTTTGTTCGGACGCTAACATTTGTTCCGCTTCAGCAAATTTACGCAGACCTTGTTGTAGCTGGCCATATTCGCTCAGGGCTTCGGCTTGGTACAACTGATAAATGGCTTGGTTAAACGGCCGAAACGCCGGATCTTTTTGCTTCAGTTTCTGGATTTCGTTTTCAATCTGGCCAATCAACTCGACGGATTCGGCGTATTTTTGTTCCAGATTACTAATCCAGAGCATGTCAATCAGGGTTGCCACTGCGTAGTGTCGGTCACCGATTTCGAGGTAAATCTGCCGTACCTGCTGCATCAACGCGCGCGCCTGTGGCGTCTTGCCCATTTCGCCATAGATAAATGCTTTTTGCTGCAGTACAAACGCCTGACGATAGCTGTCATTTGGCGCTATATATTCACGCTCGCTGGTTTCCAGATATTCAATCGCTTGATCATATTCGGCCATGCGGCGAAAGGCGGCAGCGATATTTTCCAGCGATAAACCAACGCCTTGCCGATTGTCAGCCTTTTGAAATAACTCAAAAGCTTTAAATAGCCGCACCAGAGCTTCAGCATGCTCGCCGCGGATCGAATAGACATCAGCCTGTGCTGCCAACACATTGGCCTGTGCCAGCGCATCTTCACTGCTGTTAGCCAGTGCCAAAGCCTGGGTTAAATCTTCCTGTTGGCGGGCGACTTCGCCAAGGTTAAGCAGATGGGCGGCGCGGCACTGATAAAAATAGCTCAGCGTCAGATGATCGCTGCTCAGCGCCGGATCGTTGATAAAACGTGCGGCAAACTGCACACCACCGGACGGATCGGTCAAATAATCAATCTGACACACTTCGCGCTGCAAACGACGCTGACGCTTTTCATCGCCTGGCGGCAGTTGCTGTTTCAGTTGCTGCAAAAAGTCCCGGGCGGCGCTGGCATCATAAAACACCCGCTCTCCCTGCTCCAGCTGACGGATTAGTTCATCAAAACTGACGGCATCGGCTTGCGCGTGCGTGCTGGAGCAAGCAAGCCACAGCACGCAGCCAAGCTGCAGCAACAGACACTGAACAAACCGCCGCATCAAACCTCCGTCGCCATTCAGACGCTGTGGTAGCCATCCGGATTTTGTTGTTGCCAGCGCCAGGCATCACGCACCATGTCTGCCAGAGAATGCTCTGCCCGCCAGTCTAATAATGCCGCCGCTTTTGCCGGATCAGCGTAACACAGTGCCACATCGCCAGAGCGGCGCGGGCTCAGCTGGTAAGGCACCGGCACCTGATTTTCCTGTACAAAGGCGTCGACCATCTGCAACACACTATAACCCTGACCAGTGCCGAGATTGATCGCTTCAATGCCACTATGCTGTTGCAGATATTTCAGCGCCTGCAAATGCCCGCGTGCCAGATCCATCACATGAATGTAATCCCGCACGCCGGTGCCATCGACGGTGTCGTAATCACTGCCAAATACTGATAAGTGTGGCCGTTTTCCTACCGCCACCTGACTGATAAACGGCATCAGGTTATTCGGCATGCCATTTGGATCTTCACCAATCAGGCCACTGGGGTGTGCACCGACCGGATTAAAATAACGCAACAGTGTGATACACCATGCCGGATCAGCTGCCGCCAGATCCTGCAGGATATGCTCAACCATCAGCTTACTTTGACCATATGGATTGGTGGCCGAGCGAGGGGAAGTTTCTACAATAGGCACCTCTGCGGCGGCACCGTATACCGTAGCGGAGGAACTGAATACCAGTTGTTTTACACCGGCATCAGCCATCACGCGACACAGGGTGACAGTGCCTGCCACATTAAAGTCATAATATTTTAGTGGTAACTGTGTAGATTCACCGACCGCTTTTAAGCCGGCAAAATGCACAACGGCACTGATTGGATATTCAGCAAACACCTGACGTAACGCCGCTTCGTCACGGATATCCGCATTGATCAGCGGAACAGCTTTGCCCGTGATCTGCGCCACACGTAACAACGATTCGGCAGACGAATTACAAAGATTATCCAGCGCGATCACATCAAAGCCAGCCTGTTGCAATACGATCGCGGTATGACTACCGATATATCCGGCGCCGCCTGTTAATAAAATCAGTGACATACAATGTCCTTATGGCAGTACTTTCTTAAAAGGTTTGACGGTGCTGCGGGCGTATACGCCATGAAGGATAAACGGATCTGCGGCCGCCCAATCCTGCGCTTCGCTCAATGACATAAATTCAGCCACCACCAGAGAACCGCTGAATCCGGCAGCGCCGGGATCTGCGCTGTCCACTGCAGGCGTAGGGCCAGCCAGTAATAAACGTCCGGCCTCAGCCAGTTGTTGTAAACGCGCCAGATGGGCTGGACGGTGTTCCAACCGTAAGCTCAGGCTGTTAGCAATATCTTCAGAATAAATCATGTAGTACATGTCAGACTCACTTGCTGAAAAGAAGGCGGGATTTGCTTGCGAAGATAACAGATAGCCAGTTGATTTTCCAACGACTTGCGCCATGCGGCGATAGCCAAAACCGGCTAAGTCAGCAGCCGGGACAATGCAAAAACGCCCTGGCGGGCGTTTTTTTAACTGGGCATCACTGCAAGACGAAAGCCGTCAGGCCGCTTGCCCCAGCGTTTGCTTGCGTTGGTTATAAAAATCAACCATGCCCTGCATTTGCTCGTCGTCATAGGGCACCAGACTACCCAGAACCAGGCGTTTTTCGCCCACGCCAATCACTTCGTCGCCGTCACAGAGTTCAAACGTCAACACCACCTGCGCGCGTTTGCCTTCCTGCACTAACGTGGACGTTGCCAAACGCAATGTCGGACACTCAGCGCCGAACCGATTGAAGTGCAACGTCATGCTCTGATAAATCACCAGCGGGCGTTGTGGGTTGATCATCACACCATGTTGCTGCATCAGTGGTTGCAAAATATGTGGAAAATTCTGCCCGGAAAAACGCACATAATCACGGACCAGCTTTTCAATGAACTGGCAGTGTTGTTGCCGCTCACCAGACTGAGTCAATGACAAATAGATCTTACCGTTCTGATCCTGAATTTGCACTTCATCGCCAAGCTCAACGCAATGTAACTGCACATCAGCACTTACCATGCCTTCAAAGCGGCAACTCAGCTGCGCCGCCAAGCCAAAACGACTCAGCAAAAAGGCGAATAACAAATCGCCCGGTACGCAGAACCTTTTACTATCGGCGTCGTGGATAGGATTAAAATCTTCGGCAATTTCTTTAGCAAACCGACTGGCCTGAGTGGCGCTAAAAGCAAACTGCTCACCTTGGCGACTAACAAAAGCATCCAGAAACATCTGACACTCACTGTATCAAAAACAAGTCGGCCAGTTTAGCTGATTTCTGCATTCGCGATGGTATAACCAGTCTGGATTAGCAGCCATATACTGGATAGAGCAAAAACACTGTATATTTTATCAGTGCATGCTTGCTTTTCGTGCGATCACTGATTACTGTATAGACATACACTGTACATAACATCAGTATTCGGAGTTCAAATGCGTCAGCTAACCTTAACCACTTCAGTCAGCCGTTTGCCTCAATCAGCATTGAACCGCCAGCAGACAGGCTACTTCAAAGAAATTGCCGAAGATAACATCGCCAGTATCTGCCAAACTCTGGCTGCATTAACCACATCTGGCGATGCCCAACAAGGCTGGATTTTAGTGTTGGCGCCGCAACATCACCTGAGTAAGCAACTACTGGAACAATGCCAGATCGATTGCCAGCGACTGCTAGTGATTGGGCAGAAACAAGTGCATCGTTATGACAATCTGATGCGTGATGCGCTGACCTGTTCAACCTGTAGTGCGGTGTTGAGTTTTCTGCCGGTTGATTGTGCAGAGTTGGCTGACTATCAGTATCTGGCCAACAAGTACCAGACTCAGTTGATTAATCATTGCAGTATGCAAACTCCTACAGCGCATTAAAATCCAAGGTAAGACAGTCTACTATTCCGGTGCTGGCGGCCTTTCGTTACAATAGTAATTTTTCCGGATGAATTATGTCTTGTTATTGCGGACGGCCAGAAGATTACCAGCAATGCTGTGGTCCATTGCACCAAGGCCTGCAACAGGCCAAGACGCCAGAACAGCTAATGCGGTCACGTTTTAGTGCTTATTTTTTAAAATTGGTGCCTTATATCGCCAATACCTATCATCAAAGCAAACAGTCAGACGATGCTACGCTAGAAATCAGTGCTTTTGCTGAAACTGCCACATTTCTGTCGTTGCAGGTGATTGCCACCGCAGGCCCAGAGGGTTTTAGCAACGTCAAGGCAAAACAGGTGATCGCAGCGGACAGCGCAGATACAGCGACAGGGTACGTGCATTTTATCGCCCGATTTTTAGTGAAAGAGCAGTTACATCAGCTGGAAGAACAATCACGTTTTGTGCAGGAGCAACAGCTGTGGCGTTATCTGGATGGTGTTTTATTGCCACATGCTGTGGTAAAAACCGGCCGTAACGACAGCTGTCCGTGCGGCAGCGGTAAAAAATTTAAAGCCTGCCAATCGCATTGGCTGAACGGTCAACCCGGCAGCGAAATTTCCGCAGGTTTGATGGCGTGAACAGCAAGCGCGCTGCAAGTGCACACCCTGCCTCGTCAAGCGGCCATTGGATCCGTGTGCAATTGCTCCAAGACGTCGTACAACAGAGTTGCGTCTAGTGTCTGGATTGGGGCATCACGGTGCTGCAAATGCCTTTGGCTGTGCAACGACAGATTGTCGAGGATCTCAGCGCTGAGTTTTTTCGCATCATGGCGGATCACCTGCGGCTGTGGCTGTAACAACATACTCAGTCGTAGTGCGGCAAAACCACCTTGCTGTAATGCCTGTCCTTGTTGATGCATGTGGATAATGTCCGAGTCCAGCATCGCCGGGTCGCGCACTGCGGGGAGTTGAAGTTGTTGACGTAAGTCAGTCTGTTGTGGGGTGGCATTGCCATCCGGTAAACAGAAGCCGGCTTGTTCTTCTGTGGCGGGAGATAACACGGATAACCATAGCTGAAAGTCTGCCCGGCAGTGCTGCTGCAAAGCCTGATTCAGTTCTGTGCCTAATTGCCATTCGTTAATTAACATTAAAAATCAGCTGGTGACCGATGAATTGCTGACATTATCGGCAGTCAGCACAAGAACTTGAGATAATTGC
>JAIXSW010000487.1 GCA_027484495.1 Gammaproteobacteria bacterium | reverse complement strand
TACGATATCTCCCGTACTGAGCAACAAAGCTACATCGTCACCGAATGGCTCGAAGGTCAAACGCTGGACCAGTACTTACAACGCCCGCTGAGTTTGCCGGATAAATTGCATTTGCTGCAACAGATAGCCGCAGGTCTGGCGAGCGCGCATCAAGCCGGCGTGATCCACCGCGATTTAAAGCCAAGTAATCTGATGGTCTGCCTGCCCGCGCAACAGGTCAAAATTCTCGATTTTGGCATGGCAAGCCGACAACGACGGCTGCAACAGCAGGCGGAAACTGAGGGGGCCGGATTACCGCCGATGATGTCGAGCCAACTGCATACGCAATGGTCGCAGCATACGACCGCCCATCAAATCAGGGGCACGCTTCCTTACATGGCGCCAGAGCTGCTGCAGAGCGACATCGATGCCACAGTACACAGTGACGTCTTTGCCTTTGGCGTCATCATGTATGAACTGTGTTATGGTGTGCACCCATTTTTACGCGAAAATGCCGATGCAACGATGCAGGCCATTGTGCAGCAAATCAAACAACCACCCGCGCAATCGGTGGAGTTGCCGCAATCGCTAAAAAACCTGATTAACCAATGTCTGGCCCCTCATCCGTCGCAGCGTCCGACGGATCTGAGTAAAGTCGCCGTTTTCTTAGCGAAACTGCAGCAGGAATTACTGCAACGCCAGCGCTTAGGTATCTGGTATCCATTGGTGCGCTGGCAATTCTGGGCCGCAATGGCCCCGATTATCCTCGTCTTCAGTTTGTGGCTTGGTCAGCAAAGCGTCGATAAACAGAGTTTACTCAGTCAGGGCAAAACCCTGGCGCTGCAGCCTTTCGATAATTTAGGCGGAGATCCGGCCGTCCAGCAGTTTTTACAAGGTATGGCGCTCAGTCTCAGCCAAGACCTGGCGAAAATCGGCCAGCACAATCAACAGGTATGGGTGTTGCCGCCGGGTGAACTCGCTAATCTGAAAGAGCCAAGCCTGAAGAATATTTATCAGCAATATCAGACCGATCTCATCATCAGCGGAACTTTGCAGCATTTGGGAGCCACCCGCCGACTATCGCTGAATCTGCATAATGGGGCAGACGGTCGGATTCTGAAAAGCAGCGAACTGGACTTGCCACTCAATGGCTGGGATCAGGCACAGCAACAGGTACGTCAGGAACTGCTACAACTGCTGAACTGGCAACAACCCTCTGATCTGACGCTATCCAAAGGCAGCGCTACTTCAGATGAAGCTTACAAAGCTTATCTCACAGGATTAAGTTACCTATATCGTTTTGATTATAAAGATAATATTGAAAAAAGCGTGCAAGCATTACAGCAGGCTGTTGGATCTGAACCGAATTTCGAACAAGCACACTATGCCTTGGCTGCTGCGTATTTACGTTTGGCGCGGCAACCTGATTCCACCGGCTGGCTTGTAAAAGCAGAGCAGATGTTGTCGCAGCCGTCTTTACTTTCGCAAAAAGACAACGTGCAGTGGTTAGCACTCAACGCAGAAATTAATCTGGTAAAAAGTGAATATAACAAAGCGGTTGAACTCTATCTGCAGGTGCTGTCGCGGACACCAACAAACGCCGATTCCTTAATGGGAATAGCTAGTTCTTATCAACGTTTAGGTAAAAATGACCTGGCAGAAAAGTATTTGCTGCAGTTGGTAACACTGTATGACCATTGGTACTTTAAAGATGCACTGGCATTATTTTATTATGAATCCAGTCAGTTGGATAAAGCACTGACTGCATATAAAGACCTTTTAGCGAACTCTCCCAATAATTCCAGAATATTGCAAACCATCGGCGCCATCCAATTTAGCCTCGTCGACTATGACAGTGCCAGAAGAACATTTGAAAAGGCTTTGCAGGTAGATGCAAACTCAAGTAATTATGCAAATCTCGCTACTGTATATTTCTATCAAAAGAACTACCAAGAGGCAGTCACATACTTCCAGAAAGCTGTTGAACTAAAACCAGAACGTTATCTACTTTGGGGAAACCTGGCAGATAGTTACCGTTGGACTCAACAAACACAGAAAGCACAAAACGCTTACACAATGGCCCTGCAATTATTAGAGAATCGGCTGGTTAAAGCACCGAATCGCCCGGCATTGAAGTTACAAAAAGCGATATTTTTAGCCAAATTGGGCCAGAGTTCTGCTGCGCTTGAACAGTTGCCTGCACTAACCACCCCCAAGATGAAAATAACGGCAGCACAGGTATACGAATTATCTGGCTTTAGAGAAAAAGCCCTCGGCCTGATTGAACAAGCCGTGAGCGAGGGCTATCAAATTGCTGCGATACGCGCCGAACCAGAGTTTCAATCGTTAATACAAACCGATGGTCACCGAATCAGCTTGTTGCACAATTAGTTTTCTTCGTCGCCATCCCTGACAATGATTTCCGGGTCACGCTGAAAAATAGTCACAGTACCGCTGCTGTTTTCCACCGTGACGTAAACCGCATAAGCGTTGTACTTCGCAACTTTAGCCTGCGACGTATCAACACTGATAGTTTTCTCCGCCGTATAGACATTGCCGTTTGGCTGTAAATCACCAAACGAATAACGCAGCGAATTACTGACATCAAACGGATTGTTAAAATACAGCCCCCAATCCAGTAAGGTCTGCCCACTGTTATTGGTCAAAACAAACTGCACCGACTCGCCTTTGCTGGCGGTAATTGATTTCTGTCCCGGCGCAAACTCAATCTTGCCAGTGTTAGTGAGCGTAAAATTTTGCGTAACCATCTGAACTCCTGATTTTTATTTGAAGTTAAAAAAACTGCCGAGATCAAG
>JAIXSW010000401.1 GCA_027484495.1 Gammaproteobacteria bacterium | reverse complement strand
GAACATATTGTGATCAATGCCGAGATTGAAGAAGATGAGCGCTTTGAAGCCGAGCCGATTGACCTGAATATCGTGTATGAAGATGAACATATTCTGGTGATCAACAAACCGGCGGGACTGGTGGTCCACCCGGGCGCCGGCAATCACGATGGCACGCTGCTGAATGCTTTGTTGCACCATTGTCCGGGCATCGGCGAAGTGCCGCGCGCCGGCATTATTCACCGCCTCGACAAAGACACAACCGGCTTGATGGTGGTGGCGAAAACGATCCCGGCACAGACGCATTTAGTGGAGATGATGCAAAACCGCGAAATCACCCGCGAATATGAAGCGATCGTGCATGGTTCGATGACAGCGGGCGGTATGGTGGATGAACCGATTGGCCGTCACCCGACCAAACGCACCCACATGGCGGTGACTTCCAGTGGTAAACCGGCCGTGACCCATTACCGCGTGATGGAGAAGTTCCGCAATCACACCCGTTTGCGGTTACGTCTGGAAACCGGGCGGACCCACCAAATCCGTGTCCACATGACATACATCAACTATCCGTTGGTTGGCGATCCGGTATACGCCGGCCGGCCGCGACCGCCACGTAAAGCGGATGAGTCGTTATTAGTGGTGCTGCGCGCTTTCCGCCGCCAGGCGCTGCATGCTGCGATGCTACGTTTTGCACATCCTATTACGCTTGAATTGCTGGAATGGCATGCGCCGGTACCAGAGGATATGGTGGCTTTGACGGTTGCACTGCGTAACGACACGCTGCTGCACGGCATGGACAACAGCTGATGCATCGGTTGGCTGCGCCGGATTTTCTGTTGCCAGACTGGCCGGTGCCGGCGCATGTCCGCGCGCTGTCAACCAGCCGTGGCTTGGCGGCGCAGTCACAGTTTGGTGGCTCAGCAGGCATTTTTGCCGGGCTGAACCTCGGAACTCATGTCGGC
Source organism: Gammaproteobacteria bacterium (assembly GCA_027484495.1). GTDB lineage: Bacteria > Pseudomonadota > Gammaproteobacteria > Enterobacterales > Alteromonadaceae > Pararheinheimera. The sequence continues at coordinate 1,999 of JAIXSW010000401.1, read as the reverse complement.
GATGCACCGGATACGGTGTTGGCAAATCGTCAGTTGCTGCAGCAATACTGTGATTTGCCGCACCAACCAGCCTGGCTCAATCAAGTACATGGCATTGCCGTGCTGGATTTAGAACAGTGGCAAGGTCAACTGACGGACGCGGATGCCAGCGTTACGTCGACCCCGGGGCTTGCTGCGGTTGTGATGACCGCGGATTGCCTGCCGGTGTTGTTTTGTGACCGGCAAGGGCGCAAAGTTGCGGCAGCGCATGCCGGCTGGCGAGGCCTGTGTGACGGCGTGCTGGAAGCGACGCTACAGCATTTTCCCGAACGTGCCGACGTGCTGGCCTGGCTCGGACCTGCAATAGGCCCTGTTCATTTTGAAGTTGGCAGCGAAGTGCGTGCTGCTTTTATGGCCAAAGATCCACAAGCCGCAGCCGCTTTTGTACCCTCGCTTAACGCCGGTAAATATCTGGCAGACATCTATCTGCTGGCCCGGCAGCGGCTGCAGGCTGCAGGTGTCAGCGCTATTTATGGCGGTGACTATTGTACAGTGGCTGATCCGCAGCGTTTTTTCTCTTATCGCCGCGACGGCCAGACCGGCCGGCAGGCCAGTTTGATTTGGTTAACCGCCGCCATTTGACCTCATTTCCCGCAGTTTTTTGACATAAGTCAATTTTTTGACGGCTAGCGCTTGAAAAAACAGCAGCCGTTCCCCATCTATGTCATAACAAGGTTTTCAGATGGGAGTCTACCAATGCGTTTAGATCGCTTTACCAGCAAGTTTCAGGAGGCCATCGCAACAGCTCAGTCGCTGGCGCTTGGCCGCGACCATCAGTTTATTGAGCCCGTGCATCTGATGCATGCATTGCTGAATCAGGAAGGCGGTACCGTCCGTGATCTGCTGAGCAAAATTGGGGTCAATCTGCATGACCTGCGTTCGAAAATTTCGCAGGCGATTGAACGGCTGCCGAAAGTTGAAGGTACCGAAGGTAATCTGCAGCTGTCGGCTAGCATGATTAACTTGTTGAATTTGTGCGACAAATTGGCACAAAAGCGCAAAGATCAGTTTATTTCCAGCGAATTGTTTGTGCTGGCGGCCTGTGATGACAAAGCTGAACTCGGTGCTTTGTTAAAAAGTCTCGGCGTCAGTAAAGAAGCGATGGAAAAAGCCATCGAGCAAATGCGCGCCGGCCAGAAAGTCGATGATCCGAACGCTGAAGATACGCGCCAGGCGCTGAACAAATACACCATTGACCTGACAGCCCGCGCCGAAGCAGGCAAGCTGGACCCGGTGATTGGCCGTGACGAAGAGATCCGCCGTTGTATTCAGGTGTTACAACGCCGTACCAAAAATAACCCGGTGCTGATCGGCGAGCCCGGCGTTGGCAAAACTGCGATTGTCGAAGGGCTGGCGCTGCGTATTATCAACAAAGAAGTGCCGGAAGGCCTCAAAGACAAACGGGTGCTGTCGCTGGACTTAGGCGCGCTGCTGGCTGGCGCCAAATACCGCGGCGAGTTCGAAGAGCGACTCAAAGCGGTCCTGAGTGAGCTGGCCAAAGAAGAAGGTCGGGTCATTCTGTTTATCGACGAAATTCATACGATGGTCGGAGCTGGCAAAGCCGATGGCGCGATGGATGCCGGCAATATGTTAAAGCCGGCGTTAGCGCGCGGCGAGCTGCATTGTTTAGGCGCGACCACACTGGATGAATACCGTAAATACATCGAGAAAGACGCGGCGCTGGAGCGGCGTTTCCAAAAAGTACTGGTGGAAGAGCCCTCGGTTGAGGACACCATCGCCATTTTACGGGGCCTGAAAGAGCGATATGAGTTGCATCACGGTGTGGATATCACAGATCCGGCGATAGTTGCTGCGGCGATGTTGTCACACCGTTATGTGGCGGACCGGCAATTACCAGACAAAGCCATTGATTTAATTGATGAAGCTGCCTCAAGTATCCGGATGCAGATGGATTCCAAACCTGAAGAGCTGGACCGGCTGGAGCGGCGTATCATCCAAT
>JAIXSW010000395.1 GCA_027484495.1 Gammaproteobacteria bacterium | reverse complement strand
TCACTGAGTTTCTTACCCGTGGGGTCTTCGGTCTTTTCCATATCACTGTCGGCAGCCATGGCATTCCTCCGTCAGCAACCAATGAGCTTGCACGTCACTTCGATGCCGTGCTGCCATTGCAGATTAAAATGGAACATAAAGGTATTCATCGTCAGCCACAGAATCAACAGACCTGCAATCATCGTGACGGGGAAACCAATGGAAAAAATGTTCAGTTGCGGCGCTGCGCGGGTCATCACGCCAAAAGCCAGATTCACCAGTAGCATGGCAGTGACCGGTGCTAACGTGATCGCAAGAGAAGTAGCAAAGATCCAGCCGCCAAATTCGGCGATCGTCAGATAATTATCAACATCCCACCATTCGCCGTTAATCGGCAGCGATTCAAAACTGAACACGACCATCTGGAACATGATCAAATGCCCGTCATAGACTAAGAACATCAGTGTCGCCAGAATCAGATAAAACTGGCCGATAGTAGGAATATTGACACCACTGGCGGGGTCCACTAACGACGAAAAACCTAAGCCGGTCTGCGTTGCAAGAATTTGGCCTGCCTGCACAAAAGTATTGATAAAAATCATCGAGATGAAGCCCATTGCTGTGCCTATCAGCAATTGTTGCATCACCTGGATCACGGTAAAGGCTGACATCAGATTGGTATCTTTCACCGGCGGTATCACCGGCATGATCAGCAACGTAAACATCACGGCCAGACTCAGTTTAATCCGGTTTGGTACCGTTTTAGCGCCAATCCCGGTCATTAACGCAAACATGGCGCCGACCCGGCACAGTGGCAGCAGGAAATCCGCGATGCCCTGCATCAAGACCGAGAGCGGAAACTCCATCTCAGCTCACCAAGGTTGGAATAGATAGAAACAAGCCGGTGGTATAGTCCATCAGCGTTTGTGTGATCCAATGGCCGCCGTAAATCAATGCCAGCAATGTGACTATCAGGCGTGGCAGGAAGCTCAGGGTTTGTTCGTTAATGGACGTCGCGGCCTGAAAGATTGAGACGATAAGACCGACCGCCAGCGATGGCATAATGATGATACTGACCAGCAGGATCACCAGGTACAGGGCATCATTCAGTATGTCGACGTACGTTTCTGGTGTCATCTCAGACTCCTATCCCATAGCTGTTAGCCAGGGTCCCCATCACTAACAGCCAGCCATCCACTAATACAAACATCATCAGCTTAAACGGCAGCGAAATAATCATCGGCGACAGCATCATCATCCCCATTGCCATCAGCACGGATGCCACGACCAGGTCGATAATCAGGAAAGGGATAAAAATCATAAAACCAATCTGAAACGCTGTTTTGAGTTCCGACGTGACAAAAGCCGGGATCACGATCGTGATCGGGTAATCCTGATTGTTTTCAACCTTTGGGTGGCCTGCGATTTCGGCGAAGGTTTCCAGATCTTTCACGCGGGTCTGATGCAACATAAAGGCTTTCATCGGCTTGATCGCCGCGTCAAGCGCCTGCACTGACGTGATATCTTCTTTCAGGTATGGTTGGATCGCCTGATCATTCACCTGTTTAAACGTCGGCGCCATGATGAAAAACGTCAGGAATAACGTAATACCAATTAATACCTGATTCGACGGGCTCGACATCAGGCCAATGGCCTGACGCAAAATCGCCAGCACGATAATGATCCGGGTGAAACAGGTCATCATAATCAAAGCTGCCGGCAGAAAGCTTAGCGCGGTCATCATCGCCAGCACTTGTAAAGTGACGCTATATTCCTGACTGCCATCAGGATTGGTGGTGATTTGCAGCGCAGACAAACCGGAGTTGTCAGCAAAAACTGCCGGGCTTAACAGCACCAGCAAGAGCAGAAAGATTCGAAACATGACCGCAGATTACTTTTTCAGGAACGACTGTAACTGCGTATGAAAGTCTGATGCCAACTTTTCTTCAGGAAGGTTATTTTCGAGTTCAAACAAGAAGTTTACGCTGTGCGGCGTGACACCGATCACACGTTGTTTTCCTTGTATTTCAATCACTAAGATGCGTTCTTTTTGCCCAACCGGCAAGGTCGCAATCACTTTAAAATGTTTTGAGCCTGGCATCTTCAGCTGCAGTTTTTTATACAAAAATGCCAGCAACACAATCGCGCCAACCACCAGCGCCAAAGAAATGACAATCTGACCAAGCCCCGGCAGATTGGCAGTTTGCTTCAATGGCGCAGCCGTCTTGTCAGCCTGTTCCGCCACCTGTGCAAAGGCGCTGCCCTGCACGCTCAGCATGGCACCCAGCCCCAGCAACCACTGCCCAGCTCTAGCAAACCAGCACAACTGCGGTAAACGCATATTAACGCAGCTTCTTAATTCGTTCGATTTGACTGATCACATCGGTCAGCCGGATACCGAACTTGTCGTTGACGACAACTACTTCGCCGTGCGCGATCAAAGTGCCATTCACCAGCACATCCAGCGGTTCGCCGGCGACGCGTTCCAATTCAACAACCGAGCCTTGGTTCAGCTGTAACAGATTACGGATACTGATTTTAGCGCGGCCGACTTCCATCGAAATAGTCACCGGAATATCGAGGATCGTTTCCAGTTTACGCCGCTCGTCACCGGAGATTGGCGAATTCTCTTCGTGTAGCTCGTCCAGCTCTGCCGTTTCTATAACGTCGCCAGAGCCTTCAGCTTCGGCCAATGCGGCAGCCCACTCGTCCATGGTATCTTTATCGTCAGCCATTACCATTTTTCCTCTGTGCGTTCATTCAGGACCAAATCGGCTTCCAGTTCGCTGATATCAGCGTCGCTGTCCAAGCGGCGACCGCCTTTTGTAAAGACATGCAGCTCAGACTTCACTGATTCTGGTCGTTTGATTTTTTCTACAATTTTTAATGCGACGTTATCGCGGGATTTACCCATTTTAGCGCGATAGGTCGGCAAATCTTCAATCAATACCGTAATGGTTTCTGGGATCTCAACCGGAATAATGTCACCGGCTTTGAGATTCATCACTTGTTCCAGCGACAATTCCACGTCCATCATTTTGGTCGTCAGATTGACTTTCACGTCCATGATTTCGTCACGCAGCGCCTTACTCCAACGTAAGTCGGTATCTTCTTTGTCACTTTGCACACCGGCATCCAACAATTCGCGGATGGGCTCCAACATCGAATAGGGCAATGCAACATGGAAGTCACCGCCGCCGCCATCGAGTTCAATATGGAATGAGCTGATCACCACAACTTCAGTCGGGCTGACGATGTTTGCCATCGCCGGGTTTACTTCGCTGTCCAGATACTCAAAAGACACATCCATTACGGGGGCCCAGGCTTCTTTGTAATCTTCAAAGATCAGCTTCAGCAGCATCTGGATGATCCGGCGTTCTGTTGGCGTAAATTCGCGGCCTTCAATTTTTGCGTGATAACGCCCGTCGCCACCAAAAAAGTTGTCAACGAGGATAAAGACCAACCGTGCTTCCATCGTGATGAGGCCGGTGCCTTTTAATGGACGAAACCGCACCATGTTCAGACTGGTTGGTACAAACAAGGTATGCACGTATTCACCGAACTTAATCATCTGTACGCCGTTGATGGAGACTTCGGCAGTACGGCGCATCATGTTAAAAAGGCTGATACGCATATGTCGGGCGAAACGTTCGTTGACCATCTCCAGCGTCGGCATCCGGCCACGGACAATCCTATCCTGCGAAGAAAAGTCATATTCCATCGCCGAACGTCTGCCGCCCGGTCCGGAACTTTCCTCTATCTCTTCTTCTTCAACGTCATCGACACCATGCAATAGCGCATCAATTTCGTCCTGGGATAATAAATCTGTCAATCTGTCGCCCTCCGGTAAACACCGGCTTTACTGCATTACAAACCCGGTAAACAGGATCTCTTC
>JAIXSW010000469.1 GCA_027484495.1 Gammaproteobacteria bacterium | reverse complement strand
GTCATTGTCTCCATCGGCGTCCGCCGCCTGACCGCTTTGTAACTGATAATGCTGTTCCCACCAATCTGGCATGCCATCGAGGTCCGTGTCTGTTTCGGGGGCAAACATGCTGACCTGTTGCGCATTCGTAACGTAAAGAGTGTGATTGGGTTGTAAGGTCAGGAAACCGGAAACAGCATGTTGCCAGCGAACGGTCAGCGTTTCGAGATCCAGTGCATAGGTGTCAGTATCGGTGCCGACAAAAACATGGCTCAAGGTGGCGATAGGGCCAAATACGATAGCTTTTCGATTAGGTGTCTGCCAGCTACGCAGAACAGCGCCGTTGCGCACATCCAGCAGGCTCAACTGAGTGTGATTCAGCACAGCGACCAGTTTATCAGGCAACACGGCTAACTGGCCTGCCGTACTGCCTGCAACTTCCCAGCGTGGTTGATCTTTATCAAAGGAGTAACCGACGATACAAGACCGGCCCAATGTATAAGCATCGTTGGCAAGACCCAACTGTGCGTAAAAAGCCTGTGGATTGACGGAAAAGTTGGCCGGTGTTGATTGCCGGGTGCCTTGTATACAGTCTGGCAGAGACCATGTCTTCATAACCTTGCCCGTTTCCGTGTCTTTGGTAATAAGTTTGGTTTCACCACGCACGACCAATAGATTATCGCGGCGGGATAATTGGTTGTAGCCGAGCTGGATGGCTGTGGAGGGTGACGGCAATAACGGGGTGGGCGCACCGAGTTGATTGTTTTGAGTGTTAAAATGATAAGCGCCGGCGTCGTGAGTCCAGTACAACCGATCACCGCCCGCCAGCATGTCATTGCTATACCAATCTACCCCATCAATCGCTGACTGGCGCACTAAATCACCATTCTGTACAGCATAAGTGCGGAGAAAGTTGTCGTCTGTACTGACCAGAAATTGCTCATTCACAGTGCGATATCTGACACCATAGCCATAGAGTTCCTGACGCATAGTTTCCCGTGCAGTCACGTCAATACTGGCATGGATCATGTCACCGCGAGACACCAGATTGATGGTGTGCGCGCTGTGTACAGGTGGTTCTAAATGAGCAAGCTGGTGATTGACCTGCCAAATCAGATTCAGATTCAGTGTACTTCTTTTAACAGGCTGCACCGCCCGTTGCTGTTCATCTCCAAGCACTGTGCGCCATGGCTGGGCCAGCGGGCGTGACAATACATCCTGCGGCAAACTCTGATAGGCATATTCTTCCAGGTTGGTGAAATGGTCCTGGTCGGGGTCAGCATCCCTATCGTTAAGCTTAGGATTAGTCCGGGTCTGCGCTTCCCAGCCGTCCGGCAACTGGTCATCATCCGTATCTGAACGCAGTGGATCGGTCTGGTATGTATTCACTTCAGCGCCATCATTGAGGTCATCCTGGTCGGTGTCGGCAACAGTCGGCAGTGTTTGCTGCTGTAGCTCCTGCTGATTGTTCAGACCATCGTTGTCCGGATCGGCGCTGGCATCTGCCACCTTGGCATCGGTGCCTTTTTCCACTTCCCATTTATCGGTCAGGCCGTCGCCATCGGTATCGCCGCTATTGGGATTGGTTTGATATTGCTCTACTTCCAGCTTATCGTTCAGACCGTCGTTATCGCTGTCTGCGGCCAGCGGATTGCTGCGGTGTTGCAGCACTTCTGCACCATCGTTGAGGCCATCGCGGTCAGTGTCAGCGTTCAGCGGAGAAGTGCGGTGCGTGTTGACCTCCACACCATCGCTCAGGCCGTCATTATCGGAATCAGCCTTGCGGGGATCGGTTTTATTGCTGAATTCCTGCAACTGAGTCAGGCCATCGCTGTCGACATCAGTGGTGGCGTCAGCTGGGTTCTGATAATCAAAGCCATACTGTTGCTCCCAGCGGTCGGGCAATCTGTCATTATCCTGGTCGCCAAGCTGTAGTGGATAAAACTGCACGCCGTTTCCATGCTGTACCACGACAATCGCCTGATGTTCTGTCGTGGCAATATGAAGCACATTACCGGTCATTTTTAATCTGAACTCTTCTACTCTTGTAGAACTGTTGTACCCATACACATCCGTAAGATTGCCCACCAGCAGTTGTTTGGCATGCCAGTTGGCAGTATCAACGCGACTGACAGTCAATCCTTTGTTTGCTAGTTTCAGGGACTGGCTTTCGAAAATTTTGCCGTTGTCTGCCAGCAGAAATTGATAATCCGCAGAGATGTATAGTTGATTAAACTGCGCCATATTGCCATGGAACGGCGAATCACCGTTGTCGGGAATTAGACCTTGTGCCTGTAGTTCAGTCCAGGCGATATCAAACAGGTTAACATCTGGTGTGGTGTGGAAATAACGAGTCAATCCAGGGTGCCAGACCAGCGTCTTTAATTGGTTTAGCCCAGACCGCTGATCTGTTTTAAAGCCAATAATGTTAAAGATGTAGTGAGTGCTAAAAGAGCTGTTGCCGGGGTTGTCCTGTGCGACCAGGAAGTTCCCCGCGGCATGGATATTGGCTGCGCGGGGGGTTGCGGCAAAATAGCTTTCCCGGCCGGTTTTAAGGTCCAAAGCATGGATCCGGCCATCGTCGTAGGCCAGATAGATGCGTTGATGCTGTGGATGAAAACTGAGCTTGAGCGGAGCGTTTATGTTGCTATGTATCCGATCACCCTGAATTACCAGCGGATTAAGCCAGGATTGTTGCAGCGCCGACCAGCGATAAATTCGGCGATCTGCAGCCCGGTACAGATAAATGGTGCCCTTGGCATCGTCAAAGAAACTGCTCATCGCCAGCTGTGCTGGCATCCGGGCGGTGATATCGCATTGACCGCCACTATTGGCATGTGTACTGAGCTGGCAGGCCGAATCTTGCGGAAAAGCATCCAGTTTCAGCCGATTGTTGCTATCGGCTGCGGTTTTACCGGCTAACCAGCTGTCTGGTGCACCATCTTGATCAGTATCCAGCGCTGCGGCTGAGTCACGCGGAAAATCATCCTGCACATTGGGCACCCCATCGCCGTCCACGTCATCTGATGGCCGGTATATATGCATTTGCAGTAATTGAGCGTTGGTTTTATACAAAGTGACAAAATCCTGCCCAGCCGCCATCAGCGCCAGTGGCACGCCTTGCCAGTTCATCGATTCCTGTGGCTGGCCACTGGCATTCTGGCGGATCAGCTCCGAAAAAGATTTATCGTTGATAAATTGCTGCCTGAGCCGCACGACATCGCCACTGGCTGTAAACTGAGCATCGAGATGTGAGCCTGAGAGAGTCTGCTGGAAGACGAAGTCTGATGTGCGGTAGACATCTGCGGGGCTCAGCAGCAAGCGCAAACCGTCCGCACTGAGGCGGATCGGCCCGGCCGTTGGATCATTATCAAAAGAATAATGGCTCTTGCTGTCGCTTAATTCAGCAGTTATGGGATTGATCTGGGTCCCGATAGCCTCAACTTCAGAGCCCCGCTGGCGGAAGTAATAAATGCGTTGCTGCACCGGGTCAAAAGCAGAAACTCTGCCGAAATCGGTATAAGGCAATGCAACTTTTTCGGTGTTAGCATTGAGCATCAGTGAGCGGCCGCCGTAAGTGCTGCCTTTCACTTGTTCCACTGCCAGGAAGTTGCCAACGTCATGCAGATAAGCCCCGCGATCCGGCGTCTCTATCAGCAATACTGCAGTAGCACCCTCAGCGGTTAAATGATAAAGCTTCAGACCGTCTGATGTTAAAAAATAAAACTTCTGATGTTGGCGCTGGTACAGCAAGTGATTATC
>JAIXSW010000500.1 GCA_027484495.1 Gammaproteobacteria bacterium | reverse complement strand
CAAAATCACCGCTGCGCTCTTCGCTATGATCGGCAATCAACACTGTGGTCGCAATTGGTCCCTGTACCCAGTAACTGAATTTCCCTTTGCTAAGCAATTCCCGTGCGGATCTTTGTTGTGTCTGATTATCAGCAAAGACGGCTTTGATTTGGGCATCAAAATCAAATGAATCAGCCAACATTTGCGTCTGACTCAGGCCCGTTTGATTAGTGCTTTCCGGCTGATTTACCAATTGCAGTCTGAGAGAGGAATTTGCCGCGATCTCAGGAATCAGCACCGAAATAATGGCATGGCGCACACTGCCATCAGGATGGCGCTGCTTGATGTCGGCCTGAGTGGGTAACAGTTGCTCGGCCAGTTTTAATTGTGGTGCCTGAGTGATTTCCCCTGCGACAAAAGGCCGGGCAAACTGTAGCGGGTAATTGATTAACTTCTGGTCGGTTGGATTCGTCAGCGTAATGAAATTGCCATCTACCGGCGGTTCGTCGGCGACAAAACCAGCAGTCACAGTGCGCTTAGTATTCATCGTCACAGTGCAAGGGGTGGTGGCGACACAAGGTTCACTAAAACCACTGAATCGCTGACCTGCATCAGCAGAAGCATTCAGTTCAACCTGAGAGCCGGCATTCACTTTATAGGTACAGTCGGTGCGGCACGGCGTACTGAGCGCCGGACTGCTGACCTCACCGGGACCACTGACCAGAATTCTCAGTTCAACCTGTTGCGTGGCAAATTTTGCCACAACATTCGTCTCTTCCCTTGCGACAAATTCACAACGTGCTGATGTCGCGGTCGTGCTGCAGATATTCTGCCAGCCAGCAAAATCGCTGTAAGTGCTGGCTTTAGCCTGCAGTACCACAGTAGCGCCGTATGGGGCGGTAATGCTGCAGGCGTTCGTGCAACTGCCTGCCAGTGTACCGACGGTATAATCAATGCTGCCACCAGGCTGCGACGTCAGACGCAACGACACATGTCGCGGAACAAAACTGGCGACCACTTTGGCGGTACTCAAAGTCGTCAGATCGAGCCGGCAACTCCCTGTACCTGAGCAGTCCTGTTGCCAACTGTCAAACTGGGTGGCCTCCGCCGCGACCGGCGTCAATTCGATATTGCTATTACTGACCGTCAGGTTGCAGCTTTGCTGACACACCTGACCATCGCTGAGTTTGACCTGTCCAGTACCATTTACCGTTACCTGGACCACTTTACTGATCACGACCGGCGTTGGCGGAGGCGCTGAGCTTTCACCGCCACCGCTGCCACAGCCAATTAACCCGGTGATAAGCAGCAATAACCATAATTTTTTCATCAGAAGCCCCGTTTTTGTCTGCAACCGCACAGAATATCTGCCGATCTGTCCCTTTGTGCATTAGTATGCCACAGCATAGCGGCTGGCGGACAGCACAGCCGCCTGTTCAGACCACAGCTTTACAGGCTTTGGAAAACGCATTAATCTCGTGCGCTGTATCACGTCGCGTACTATGGCTGCAAAAGCTGGCATACGTATTAAATCTGCTCTCTGGATCCTTTATGCAAGCATGGAAAGATATTCGACGCTGTTGGCAACAGTTGGACAATCTGCAGATTATCCAACTGCCAAAATGGCGACAACTCGCGGAAATGACAGCATTGTTTTTGTTGCGGCGCATTGGCCCCGGTTATTATATCCAAGGCAAGTTCTGGCGGCCGGATCTGCCGTTCAGCGACAAATGGCTGCATGTCAACAACACAGAATATAACGCTTTTATTGACCGCTGGAATGCCCGGCCCTATCAGAAGTCGTCGCAACACAAAGTGGTTGAAAAAGCGGTGTTGCAGCTCTTGGCCGTACCAACACCAGAATTTATTGCTTATTTGCATCCACAAGCCGGAGTCAGTGCCGATGGCGCCCCGCTGCGGACATTGGCGCAATTGAAACAACTGTGCGCAGGTCTGGTGGGGCAAAAAATTTGTTTAAAGCTGGTGGAAGGTTTTGGTGGTGCCGGATTCTCAGCGTTTGCCGTGGTACAGCAAGCGGATGACGTGGTGTTTGAACACCCGTTTACCGGCGTGCGGGTCAGCATTGACAGCTGGTGGCAACAAGCCCAACAAAATCCGGACGGCTACATCATTGAGCGTTATTTACAACAGCATCCGGTTGTCGACGCGTTGCATCCGAACTCAGTGAACACTCTGCGCATTTGGGTTTATCAACTGCCGGGCAAAACCGAAATCGCCGGCGCTTTTTTACGCGTCGGTCAAAAAGGCAGTCTGGTCGATAACACCAGCAGCGGCGGTCTGTATTGCCCGATTGATATTCAGACTGGCAAATTAAAGCACGCCTCTTTCTCCCGGGAACCCTGGAGCCAACTGGCGCAGCATCCTGACACCGGCGCTCAGGTCAGTGGCGTGCAATTACCATTCTGGGACGAATGTCAGGCGATTGCCGGCAAAGCGCTGCAAGCATTTCCCCATGTGCGGGTCGCTGGTGTTGACGTCGCCATAGCACCCGAAGGTCCGCAAATGATTGAGTTGAATGTGCGGCCAGATCAAATTGGTTGTACAAGGATGGATGTGCCGTTAAAGCGCATCGATCAAAAACTGAAACAGGCTTATGCCGGACAATGATGTGACGCTGCGTTCAAACGTTGACGTGTCTACGCCGCGCCGGAATATACAGCTGGATGGCCTGTCGCCGCCTGCGGCATTACAGGCTAACCAATCCGCCATGCCCTGGTTTCTGCCGGCGCCATGGTATCAACACCTCGCAGGTTTTCTCGGGCTGAGTGATACACAATGGATGATGTTGCAGTCCGGACAAACGGCAGAAAACTCAGCGCCATGGCAACTGGCGCTGTACTGCAGTGCTAATGGGCAACAGATCAATAGCTTAACTAACTATTACTCTCCCGCGCTGGGGCCGCTTGCCCCTGCTCATCCTGCTGACTGGCAACAGTTTTTTGCGGCGTTAACCCAGACACAACCCGCAGTTCAGCGGCTACAACTGCAACCACTGACGGCAGTGCAACAACAACAATTGCAACAACTGACTCTACCCGGCTGGGGCTTTTATTTCTGTCAATGCAGTGACAATTGGACCGCCCGGGCGGAAAACTACTGGCAACAACGTCCGTCGCAACTGCGCAATACCATCCGGCGTAAACGGCAAAAACTCGCTGCAGAAGGCGCCCGTATTGAAATCAGTCAACGCGCGACGCCAGAGCTGGTAGCTGCTTATTGGCAGGTTTATCAACACAGCTGGAAACCGGCAGAACCGAAAACCGACTTTATCGATGCGTTGCTGCACCATGCGTCGCAACAGCAGAGCCTGCGGCTGGGTGTGCTGTGGCTGCATGGCCGCCCGGTCGCAGCCCAGTGCTGGCTGGTCGCCGCTGGTGTCGCGGCCATCTATAAACTGGCGCAAGATCAGAACTTTGACCAGTATTCGCCAGGGACCGTATTAACTGCGGCTCTGCTGGATCATGTGATCGAGGTGGACCAGGTCCAGACGATTGACTTTCTGACCGGCAACGATCAATACAAAGCCCAGTGGATGGATACCAAAACACCGTTATATCAGTTACAGGCCTTTCGGCTTTACCAGCCGGCGGCATTGCTGCAATTTGCGCTGCTCCGGCTGAAAGCTGGCATGCGGCAATTGTGGCAACGTGGTGTCACTCAAAGCGGAAAACGCTAGGATGGAAACTTACTGATGCAGCGGCCTGAAATGTCAGAAAAGCCAAATGCCGCAGCGCCACAAGCCACGCTGACCGGCCGTTATATCGATGGCCGCTGGTTATTGACGCAATGGCTTGCGCAATCTGCCCCCGGGCACACCGCTCTGCTGATCGTGCCGCCTTTTGCCGAAGAAATGAACTGCTGCCGGCGTTTATTTGCCAAACTGGCCCGTCAGCTGGCGGATTTTGGCATCGACAGTTATTTGCCTGATTTTGCCGGCACCGGTGACAGTGCCGGACAGTTCAGTCAGATTTCTTTACAGCAATGGCGAGCAGATCTGCT
>JAIXSW010000467.1 GCA_027484495.1 Gammaproteobacteria bacterium | reverse complement strand
CCAATGTGGGACTGGGTCGGTGGCCGCTATTCGTTGTGGTCGGCGATTGGTTTTCCACTCTGCCTGACGCTTGGCGTCGCGCAGTTTGAAAACCTGCTCGCAGGAGCCCGCGACATGGATAACCACTTCCGTGACGCACCGCTGGAGCAGAATCTGCCGGTCATTCTGGCACTGCTGGGAGTTTGGTATATCAATGGTTTGGGCTGTCAGGCGCAGGCGTTATTACCCTACAGCCATTACCTGCGTTTGTTGCCTTCTTATGTGCAACAACTGGATATGGAAAGTAACGGCAAGAGTGTCGACGTTGATGGTGCAGCACTGACAGCGGCGACAGCGCCGGTAATTTGGGGAGATGCCGGCACCAACGGTCAACATGCCTACCATCAGCTGCTGCATCAAAGTGCGTTAGCGGTACCGGCGGATTTTATTCTGCCAGTGAAGGTCTCGCATCATTTGGCTGACCATCATCACCGGCTGGCAGCGCATTGTTTTGCGCAGTCGCAAGCCTTGATGCAAGGCAAAACCATTGCCGAAGCCAAAGCCGAAGTATTGGCGCAAGGTGGCTCGCAAGCTCAGGCTGAATTCCTGGCGCCGCACAAAGCATCGCCGGGCAATAAACCGAGCAATACATTACTACTGCCAGAGTTGTCGCCGTACTATCTTGGCGCCCTGATCGCGCTGTATGAACACAAGGTTTTTGTACAGGGCGTACTGTGGAACATCAACTCATTTGATCAGTGGGGCGTCGAACTTGGCAAGCAGTTATCGACACCGATTTATCAGGTGTTATCGGGCGCTGCCAACCATGCTTTTGACAGCTCGACTGAGCAGCTGATCAGCCAGTTTAAGCAAGGCTAAACTGCTGGATTTGCTTATTTTTTAGACAAAAAAGGAGCCGCAGGGCTCCTTTTTTTTGCTGCCATTTCTCATTCATCTTCGCTTCATTTTTCTGTCATCGATGTATTTTATTTTGTCAAAAAATGTGGTATCAATTTGTTGAAAATAACAACAACAATGTAGCGAGGTGAAGTATGGAAAGCTTTGACGACTTACTGACTATGTTGGAACGACCAGCCGCGAAAAGCCGGCCGGTGAAGCGCAAATGGCGCGAGATCGAAGCCGTAAAGGAGCGGCAGCGTCTGAAAAAAGAGCTCGAAGATATCGACTGGAGCTTGGAAGACGACCTGTTTGAACAACTGATTTAACGTAAAGAGCCCGACCTTCACAGGTTGGGCTTTTTACTTTGGAACATTGTTCAAATAGCGCTCGCTGATTTGCCTAATAAAAAAACCGGAGGAAACTCCGGTTTTTTATTCGAGCCAGCTGTTGGCCATTTTGGGTTACTTTTGTTGCGATAAAATAGCACTCACCCGCCGAACGAACGAAACCATCACACCTGCCAATCCACCGGCGTTTTTCCCATTTCTGCTAACAGCGCATTCGCCTTGGCAAAATGGCCGCAACCTAAAAAGCCGCGATGGGCCGACAAAGGTGATGGATGTGGCGCGGTCAGCACATGGTGACGAGTCTTGTCGATAAACTTTTGTTTATTAATCGCGTGGGAGCCCCACAGCAGAAACACCACGGGTTCTGCTTTGGCGCTGATGGCTTTAATCACGTTATCGGTGAAGGTTTCCCAGCCCAAATGACGATGGGAATTCGGTTCATTCGCCACTACCGTCAGCACGGTGTTGAGCAACAACACGCCCTGGCGCGCCCAACTTTCCAGATAACCGTGCTTGGGAATGACAAAATCCGGGTATTCCAGTGCCAGTTCTTTGTAGATGTTTTTTAAACTCGGTGGCACCGGGATCTCCGGGCGCACCGAGAAACACAAACCATGTGCCTGATTCGGTCCATGGTAAGGGTCCTGACCGATGATGACGATTTTCAGCTGGTCAAAGCCGGTATAGCGAAAGGCGTTAAACACATCGGCTTCCGGTGGATAAATCACCGTACCGGCAGCCCGCGCTTGTTTAACCGCCTCAACGGTCTGCTGAAAATACGGCTGCGTTTTTTCCGCGCCAATCACATCTTGCCAGGACAACTGCACTTTTTACTCCAGACTGAGCAACACTTTGCGCAATTCTACAAAATCCGCCGGCAGATCGCCCGCTAAACTTGGTTCACCGGCGACCGCTGCTAATGCCGGTGGTAACGCAATCGGGTTGCCAAGGATATTTTCGACCGATTCCTTAAACTTGGCCGGATGCGCAGTCCCCAAAAACAAACCGTATTCACCGGGTTGCAGTTCGCGTTTTAACGCGCGATAAGCCACCGCCGCGTGCGGCTCGGATAAATAGCCGAGTTGCGACAGCTGACGCACACCCAGCTGAGTATCTTCTTCATCCACCACCTGCGTCGACAGCGCCGAACGCTCAATCACGCCCTGCGCCAGCAAATCTTCGACCCGCGGCCAGTTATTCGGCGCGCTGACGTCCATCGCATTGGACAAAGTCGCGACCGTTTTATTCACTTGCCACTGCCCGCTTTGCCAATAACGCGGCACCGTATCGTTGGCGTTGGTGGCGGCAATCATCCGTTTAATCGGCAGGCCCAGCGTTTTGGCAATCAGCCCCGCCGTCAGGTTACCGAAATTACCGCTTGGCACTGAAATCACCAGCTGTTCGCGCTGGGCCGGTGTTAACTGCGCCACGGCTTCGAAGTAATAACAAACCTGGGCAAATAACCGGCTGATATTAATCGAATTGGCGGAGTTGATATTGAGACGGCCGACGAGATCGCGGTCGTTAAATACTTCTTTCACCAGCGCCTGACACTGATCAAAATCACCATCCACCGCCAGCGTGTGGATATTGTCACCCAGCGTAGTAAACAGCTTTTCTTGTAGCACCGAGATCTTGCCTTTCGGGAACAGGATCACGACCTGCACACCAGGTTGGCGATAAAACGCGTGTGCGACGGCGGCACCGGTATCGCCTGAGGTTGCAGTCACAATAGTAGTGCGGCTGACATTGGAGCGTTGCTGCGCAGCGAGCAGCGCGCGCGCCATAAAGCGGCCGCCAAAGTCTTTGAAGGCTAATGTCGGACCATGGAACAGCTCGAGGCAACCAATCTCTTCAGTGACCGGCGCCACCGGTGCCGGGAAATAAAAAGCTTCGCCCAGCATTTGTTCCAGCTCGGCCAGTGGCAACTCATCCCCAATCAGCGCGTGCAGTAAATGGGCGCTGCGTTTGGCAAAAGGCATCGCCAACAGCGCGTCGACATCGACTGTTGGCCAGCTGGCCGGAAAAAACAAACCTTGTTGCTCACCGAGGCCGATGCGCACCGCATCTAAAAAACTGACCTGCTGAGCCGGTACTTTGATATTTCTTAACAACATAATATTTCCTGGAGCATTGCTGCTAAATCATTGAATTTATTGTTCTGCTATCGCTAATTACCACGCTAATTGCAGGGCTAGTTACAGGGCGCGCGCCCCTGTGGTTGCCAGCCGGCAGATAAACGTCATCGCATCCGCATTTTTTTCATAATGTGCTGCCAGATAATCCCGGGCAAATGCGGCCTGCTCTGCTGTACTGCAAAGCGCAAACAAGGTTGGGCCTGCGCCGGAAATGCCGACATGACCAATCCCCTGCGCCATCAGTGCCGCCCGGATCGCCGGCAACTCTGGGATCAGCGGCGTACGCGCCGGTTCTGCCACCACATCTTTTAACGCCGCAAAAGCTTCAGTTTCATCTTCGCTATATAAAGCAGCGACGAAACGCGCCACGGTGCCGGCAAACTGGATACTGTGTTTTAACGTCAGTTGCTGCGGTAACACTGCGCGCGCCGCTTTCGTCGACAGCACGGTGCCCGGATAACTCAGCACCACCTGCCAGTGTGGAAACCACGGCAGCTTGCGATACAGCAACGGGCTCTCCGGCAACATCAGCTGCAAGCCACCATGCATCGATGGGGCGACATTGTCATAGTGCACACCACCACTGACGCCGCCTTCGCAGACGGCGGTCAGTTCCAGCAATTCGCGCTCTGACAACGGCTTGCCGAAATAGTCGTTGAAGGCATAACAAGCCACCACAATGGAACAAGCACTGGACCCCAGTCCACTGCCAACCGGCAGATGCTTCACCAACCGCAGTTTCAGCCGGGGCAACGCCCGGCCAACTTTTTGCTCAAAGGCATAAAAGCTGGTTAAGACCAGATTATCGTTACTGTCGCCCGGTAACTGATGGACATAACGGCCCGCCAGTTCCAGCGACATGCTGTCGGCTTCACCGAGAATTTGTAACTCATCGCCGAGCAAAGTGCCGTCGACTGCTTCAAATGCTGCGCCGAGTAAATCAAAGCCAACCGAAAAATTCCCGGTGGAGGCCGGCGCAAAATACGACTTCATGCTCAAACCTCCTGCTGCCAACCGAGTGTGCGCATCACATCACCAAACACGCCGGCTGCAGTGACCGCTGCACCCGCGCCGTAACCACGCAGCACAAACGGAATAGGCTGGTAATAACGGGTATGGATCGCCAGTGCGTTTTCACCATCTTTCACTTTGGCGAGCGGATGGTCCAGATCTAAGGCTTTAACCGCGACTTTGCATTGACCGTCGGCAATCTCGCCGATAAACCGCAGCACTTTACCTTCGGCCTGCGCCGCCGCGACTTTGTCCGCATACCAGGCGTCCAATTCCGGTAATTTGGCCATAAAAGTTGCGACATCAGTACCAGGTGCAAAATCAGCCGGCAATACGCCTTCGACAGTCACATCGGCTAAGTCCAGTTCCAGACCGGCTTCGCGCGCCATGATCAGCAGCTTGCGCGCCACATCCATGCCGGATAAATCATCGCGTGGATCTGGCTCGGTGAAGCCCATCGCTTTTGCTTTGGCGGTGACTTCAGATAAAGGCAAACCTTTTTCCAGTTCGCCAAACAGATAGCTGAGGCTACCAGACAAAATCCCTTCAAACGCCACCAGTTCGTCACCAGCGTTTAATAAGCCCTGCAGTGTATCGATGACCGGCAATCCGGCACCCACCGTGGTTTCATAAAGGAAACGGCGGCGATTGCGCTGCGCAACCTGACGCAGTTCGCGGTAATAATCAAGGCTTGCAGTGTTGGCTTTTTTGTTCGGTGTCACCACGTGGAAACCAGCCGCCAGGAACTGGCTGTATTGGGCAGCGATAACTTCTGAACTGGTGCAATCAATCAGCACCGGATTGGTTAAATGGTGCTCCTGCACAAATTTGTCCAGCGCCGCCAACGAGAACTGGCCTGTCGCCGTTGCCATGTCCGCCTGCCATTTTGACAAATCAATGCCCTGCCCGTTTAACAGCAACTGCCGTGAATTGGCGATGCCATACACGCTCAAACGCACGTTGCGGTTTTGCAGGAACTGCTGCTGACGTTCAAACTGCGCCAGCAATTCGCTGCCGACGACGCCACAACCGACCAGGAACACATCGATACTGGGCACATGGCTGAAGAAGTTCTCGTGACAGACTTTCACTGCATTCTGGCAACTTTGCTGCTCAACCACGGCAGAGATGGAGCGTTCGCTGGAGTCCTGCGCAATTGCGACCACGTTGACCCGCGCCTGTGATAACGACGCGAAAAACTTGGCGGCAACACCGCGATGCTGGCGCATGCCATCACCGACCAAACTGACAATCGCCATATCGGTTTGAATTGATAAAGGCCGCAGCAGTTTGCCTTGCAGTTCCAGTTCGAACTCGGCTTCCAGCGCGCGTTTAGCGGCAGTTAAATCCAGCTGCGCCACACAGAAGCTGATACTGAATTCGCTGGACGATTGCGTGATTAAATTCACTGACACCTGCTCGCGCGCCATAGTCGCGAAAATGCGCGAGGCCATCCCGACAACGCCTTTCAGGCCAGGACCGGACACCGTAATAAGAGCCAGATGCTCCAGGCTGGAGATGCCTTTGACCAGACTGTCGCCGCTGTTGTGGTTGTCGATACAACTACCCGGCGCCTGCGGATTCAGCGTATTTTTGATGTAACAAGGAATTTGATAACGGGCCAGCGGGCCAATCGTTTTCGGGTGCAGCACTTTGGCGCCGAAGTAAGACAGCTCCATCGCCTCGTCATATGATAAATGGTCAATCAGTTTGGCATTTTTCACCTGACGCGGGTCCGCACTGTAAACCCCATCGACGTCGGTCCAAATCTCACAAACCGAAGCACGCAGTGCTGCAGCGACGATAGCCGCCGAATAGTCAGAACCATTGCGACCCAGCAGGCAAAGTTCGCCCTGCGCATTGCTCGAGACAAAACCTGCCAGTACATAAACTTGCGCGGCCTGCTTTTTCACCGCCGCGCCAAGGGCGATTTCAGACGCGGCTACATCCGCTACCGCATTCAGATAATCACCCTGACTTTTGACACATTGCACTGAATCAAGCAGCACTGCTTTGACTTGCTGCGCCAGCAGTAATTCGGTCATCAGCGCGACGCTGAATTGCTCGCCAAGGCCAAGTAACTGCGCCTTGATATGGTCTGGGCAATAATGCAGCAACTCGACACCCTGTAATCTGTTACTGAGCGTGGCATCTTGTGCTGCAACCACCGCCTGCAGACGTTGCTGCGCCGCGACGTCAATCACTGCCGCCGCGTCGGCCTGCATTTTCTGCAAACGTTGGCGCCAGCTTTGCAACGCATCCTGATAACCGGTGCCCAAAAAGGCCAGGTCAGTCAGTTCCACCAATAAATTGGTCACCCCATGCGGTGCAGATAAAACCAGTCCTACCGGCTCGGTCTGTGGCTGCGACCGCACAATAGCCGCAACTTCCAGAAACCGCGCCACAGACGCTAACGACGAACCCCCAAACTTAAGCACCCGCATTTTTTGCTCCTCAGATAAAACGCAAAAGGCCCGTGACTGTTGAGGTCACGGGCCTTTTATCAAGACAATACGCCGCCGACCTCCTACCCCGCAGGGCTGGTGGTAATAATCGTGGTGGTTGTATTGATATTATTGGTATATTTCATGCGTCTTATATGCGCATTGTTTTAGACGTCTGTCAATCTATATGTTCAAAATATTGTTAGTTTGCCTTCTTGTGATAGTCGGTCTCACCGGCCTGATAACAGCATACCCGATTCCGGCCTGAACGCTTCGCATTATACAACGCCATATCGGCGCAACGAATCAGATCATCATGCAGGAAATGTTGCTTCGGCACAAATTCAGCAACACCAATGCTCAATGTGGTGCGGATGGTCTGCTGATTAAACAGCATCGGATAGTCAGCGACGGCCCGGCAAATCCGCTCGGCGACTTCTTCCGCCCCTTCCAGACCCGTATCTGGCAGGATAATGCCAAACTCTTCGCCACCGTAGCGACCGAACAAATCAGAGTCACGTAACAGGCTACTGATAAAAGACGACAACTCGACCAAGACAAAATCACCGCCCAAATGGCCATATTTATCGTTCAGATCTTTAAATTTATCCAAATCAAACAGGATCAGGCTCAGTGAATGCTGGTAACGCTGCGCGCGATGTATTTCCTGCTTCAGCTGCTCTTCCCAGTACCGGCGATTCTGTACTTTTGTCAGACCGTCCTGACGGTTGGCTTTTTCCAGTTCAATCAGCGTGCGGCTCAAGTGTTGCTGGTAGACAAACGCATCTGTCGCATCTTCAATCAGGATACAAATCAGCGGTTGCTCGTGTTGTCCGGTATCCAACGGCAGCATGGTGCAATTCTGCGCCATGTACTGACTGCTGCTGGTGATAGGCCGCAAATGCGGCAATTTAAAAATATACTGACGCTGCTCCCAGCTGCTAAATGCCGGTGTTTTTAAATCCAGCACACTCATCAGCTTACGTTTCAGCCAGGCTTCGGGTAAATCGGCAAAGACGCTGAACAGCGACTTTCCGAGCACACTGGCTAATTGCAGGTTGCCATGCCGTTCGATAAAAGCATTCAGATATTGAATATTGTATTCATCGTCAATAACAATCACGCCGCTGTTTAGGGCGGCGAGAATTGGGCTGCTTAACATCGCATGCGACATCAGTAGGCTTCCAGGATCCGATCCAGGATATGTTTGATATTGGTCACTGCTTCGCCCGGAATTAACAGAATCATGTCGCAATTAAAGGAATGATCAATCAGCTGATAACTGATATCCACTTTTAACGCGTGCTCCCAATGAAAAGAGGTATTCTTCAGTACATCGGCGACATTGCCATGGCGCGATGACAGTATTCTAGGTGCAGAATATGACAAACTATTTTCAATCTGGCTGGCTAAACCGTTTAAGAAGGTCGTCGTCAAAAT
>JAIXSW010000402.1 GCA_027484495.1 Gammaproteobacteria bacterium | reverse complement strand
TGTAGTGGTCTAATAAATCAGGACACCAAGTTAGGTGGTAAAATCCAACCATCAAACGAGGTGAATTATGGCAACGGGACGTCGGAGTTTTACTCCGGAATTTAAACGAGATGCAGCGGCATTGGTGGTCGAGCAAGGATATTCGATACCAGAAGCATGCAGGGCGATGGATGTTGGTGAAACAGCCATGCGTCGCTGGGTTGAGCAGCTCAAGGCTGAACGCCAGGGTATCACTCCCAGTGCAAAGGCGCTGACAGTAGAGCAACAACGGATCCAGGAGCTGGAAAAACGCATCAAACGCCTTGAATTAGAGAAAGAAATTCTAAAAAAGGCTACCGCTCTCTTAATGTCGGACGAATTCAAAAACATGCGCTGACAGACCAGTTGAGTGAGCAGTACCCAACTGAAATGGTCTGTGCGTTGTTTGGTGTTTCAAGGTCTGCGTTTTATGGCTGGCTTGCCAAACCCGTGGATGAAGGACGAACGGTGTTGCGACAAAGAGTCAGCAAGATTTTCAATGACAGCAAAGGCTCTGCCGGAAGCCGTAGCATCGTTGCTATCCTGCGCCGTGAACGGGCTCGTATTGGTCGCTTTAAAGTCATGCGATTGATGGAAGAATTGCAGCTGCAAAGCAAGCAACCTGGAGCGCACCGCTACAAAGTAGCCACGGCTGAACGGCTTGATATTCCAAATACGCTCGCTCGTGATTTTAAACCAGAACAACCAAACCAGGTTTGGACCGGAGATATCACCTATATCTGGGCTGGGCGCTGGGTTTATCTAGCTGTGGTGCTGGATTTGTATCGATGTCGTGTGGTCGGTTATGCGATGTCAGACAAGGCGGACGCAGCGTTGGCGACAGCCGCATTAGACATGGCGTGGCAGCAACGTGGAAAACCCAAAGGCGTGCTGTTTCATTCAGACCAAGGCTGTCAATATACAGCACTGGCCTTCAGGCAAAGATTATGGCGTTACCAAATCTCTCAGAGCATGAGTCGGCGCGGCAACTGCTGGGATAATGCCCCGACCGGGCGGTTATTCCGCAGCCTGAAAACAGAATGGGTCCCAACAACGGGTTATCGAGATTTGCTTGAGGCAAAAACGGATATCAGTCGGTACTCATTGGGGTATTACAACCGTCGCCCACCTCACAGCTTCAGTGTATGGCTACCGGCGGCAATCGCAGAACAACCTAAGTTAGTGTCTGGGAATAGTTGACCACTACAGAGCTACCAACGCTCCTCATTGGGCGAAAGCAGCTATTGGATTTGGCTTCAATAAAACTAAGATCGGAAATTACTCATTGAGCATAATGAAACTGAAGAGTATGACAGAGTAAATATTGATAAGTTGAGTAAGTAAAACGGCGGTAAAATTAACACTTCTGTTTCCATATTAGTATTTGGTATACAACAGTGTGGCCCTGTTCAAGGAAAAATAGTGATATAGAAATGATAAAAATATGATAACAGAAAATTTAATCTACGATGTTCTCCTTAATGTTCTAAATTTCCGGAGCCAATTCTAACCACTGAGGAAAATATCATGAAATGGACGTTTCGGTACGCGATTTTTTTAATGTTAGTTACTACTTTTACTGTGTTCAGCAATGAGAATCGATTTACGGATGCTTTCCAATATCGCTGTGAAAATCCTGAACAACCTAGCTCGGCTCCCTTTCTGAAGCATTTTTCACCCCATATGCTTGAGTATGCGGTGGACATTGATTTTGTTGTAAAGCAGACAGGCGTATGTACATCGCTGTTAATCGCATTGATTGAACAACAATCAGGATTGATTCGTCAGCAGACCAACTTACGTAAACCTTGGTCAAAACCTTTTGGCGAGTTGTCAGAGAAGTTTGGTTTTATTGCGCAACTCGTTGATGTAGCTAAAAAGTTACGTGAATTGAAAAATCGGTCTTATTCTGGCTACCTGCCTGCTCACGAAAAAATGGCTTATTTGTTTAATGTTGAGCTACCAAAAGGAACACCAAAACGCTTACTTCAGGATGACAAACGATTAGATTTCCAGATCCTTTACCGAGATATGTTTATGGTTGAATACAGGCCTATGACATATCTACACAGCAGTGATTTCGGCCTGCAGCAGGACCTTTTACTTCGGGGGTGGCAGTTTCGTCAGAACCTGGTCAGATCCTTATTCGCAATTGCCAAATAATTAATGCTTACCGCGCTGTAGCAAAATCAGAATTATTAGAGTAAGTGAAAAAGAGTTTTCCGGGTAGCGGTGATATCGGACGCGGATCGCCGCCGCAGTGAAAGGCATTTTTAATGCAATTCAGAAGCATCGGAATCAGTATCTTGTAATCTTTTACATCGACGAATATTAGTAATATTCCCACGGGCAACGCATATGATGCACAGATAGCGCGGAATAAAAAGCGGATCTGCCTAGACAGATCCGCTGTTATCAAACCATCACATCGATATTTTTTCCCAGATTACCAACCGGAGATACGGTGGCTGTTGGCGCTGCAACTGTTGCGCTTTGTATCAATTGCATTGTCATCTGAGCTTCTTGTTTCTGCTGAGTTTTTGCTAATGCCGCACCCAACATTTCGTAGCTTTGACTTACAGCCAGGCTACCGATGCTTTCAGTCATAGTTCCTCCCATGCCGTTACATCTTTAGCGTTATCGGCATTAATGCTATCAGCTTGAGCTATCTCCATGAACATTTGTAAATAACTGCAAAGAAGGCAAAATAACAATAAAAAAGCCCCGTTTGTTGCAGCAAACGGGGCCGGGGGCTTTTCGCTAGGAGTGACTTATGATATTTCCAAAGCGTCAAGGTTCTGTTGGACTTGGTCAGCCTATCTGGACCAATGCCGTGGTGTTCGGTTTCATTGTCTGTGCAGGAAGTGCTGGTGTCAGCGGTCTGACCGGGCGCGTCGGCCCTTTTTTCACTGTGCCTTTGACGACTGGGGGAGCTGCCATCGGTATATTTCCGAGCTTCGCAGCGAGCCCTTGTTGTATATCGGCCACTGTGTAGCCAGCTTTAATTTTCATGCGGATATATGGAATGCCACTCGCTTCGAGCGCACCGCTGACAAACCAGTCGGGTACGGCTTTGTGTCCGTCTTTATTTGCATTGTTGACCAGGTCAATCACTGCGACAATCGACATGTCATCGTTATTGCACAACACATAGTCTAAGTATTTGGCATTGAGTTTAAGCGACGCTGCACGTCTGGTTTTGCTGTCTGCGTTGTCTTTTAATTCGAGGATATCTGCCAGCTTTACCCGATTAATAATTTTGTATTTGCCACCAACAGCCCGTTCCAGCAAGTGTAAAAATGAACGCTCAATATGCGTAAACAACTGAGTCTTCTTATGAAATGGAAATGGATTTCCATGATGAATAAACCGGTTTACAACCAACGCAGCCAATACAGCCAGCGCTACCAGCAACAAAATGATCAGTTCCATAGTCACCTCAGACAAAATTTTGACGTTCAGCAGAAACGGCGAAGTACCGTGCAGATGTAAAGCAGAAGTCATGCCAGAAAGTTAGTGGTGCAATGCATTGGCTCATAATATTCAGTGATGCCAGCCATTGTTAGCATTAATGGCTGTGATACGTGAAAACGGCCTATAGTGCTGCAACAACTGTTAGCCCGTTTTACGTGATAAAAGTGCGTCGCAGCGCACAGCTAAGCCAACTCCAGAGGAAACACCGATGACCATTTGCGCAGGATTGACCATTAAAGGTCCGCTTAATGCGGAATATCAGCAAATTCTGACAGAAGCCGCCTGTGGCTTTGTGACAGATCTGGTAAAGGAGTTCCGGCCTGAACTACAGCAGCTGCTGGCACGACGTCAGCAAGTGCAGGCAGTCTATGATCTTGGAGGATTGCCAGACTTCCTGCCGGAAACTACCCATATTCGCCAAAGCGACTGGAAAGTGGCACCGATCCCTGCCGATTTACAGGACCGCCGTACTGAGATCACTGGCCCGGTCGACCGTAAAATGATCATCAATGCACTCAATGCCGATGTAAAAGTTTTTATGGCCGACTTTGAAGATTCGCAGGCTCCAAGCTGGAATGGCGTTATTGAGGGGCAAATCAATCTGCGAGATGCCAATTTGGGGACTATTCATTACAGCGATCCGCAATCCGGGAAGCAATATGCGCTTCGCGACAATCCGGCGCTGTTGATTGCGAGGGTCCGCGGCTTGCACTTATGGGAGCGTCATCTTGAGGTTGATGGTGTCCAAGTCCCGGGCTCATTGGTCGATTTCGCCCTGTATTTTTTCCACAACTATCAGATCCGCAAGCAAAAAGGTACAGGTGTGTATTACTACCTGCCAAAACTGCAAAGCCATAAAGAAGCGGCTTGGTGGGATAAGGTATTTCGGTTTACCGAAGCCCGTTTCCAGCAGCCTATTGGCTTTATTCGTGCCACAGTGCTGATTGAAACCTTGCCGGCCGTGTTTGAAATGGATGAGATTTTGTATAGCCTGAAAGATCATATAGTGGCACTGAATTGTGGACGTTGGGACTATATC
This sequence comes from Gammaproteobacteria bacterium, assembly GCA_027484495.1. Lineage (GTDB taxonomy): Bacteria > Pseudomonadota > Gammaproteobacteria > Enterobacterales > Alteromonadaceae > Pararheinheimera. The sequence goes on along the minus strand of JAIXSW010000402.1, from coordinate 183 downwards.
TTTAGCTATATCAAGACTTTAAAAAATCATCCTGACCGTGTGTTGCCAGATCGGCAAGTTGTAACCATGAATCAACCGTTTTTAAGCGCTTACTCCAGATTATTGATTAAGACCTGCTATCAACGTAGCGCGTTGGCAATGGGCGGGATGGCGGCATTTAGTCCCGCCAAAGATCCGGCTGCT
>JAIXSW010000571.1 GCA_027484495.1 Gammaproteobacteria bacterium | reverse complement strand
TGATTTCAGCGCGACTCTCGGCAATATCGATCCAGCCACTTTTGGTGCGAGTCCCGGCTTATTACAACTGCAACTGTGGGTGACTGACAATGGCGGCAACAGCAACGCCGTCGCCAACGTCAGTGTCAACTGGCAGCCGCCGGGCGCCAGCAACCTGAAAGCCCAGCGCAGTGCTGATGGTGTCAGCCTGGATATCAGCTGGGATCCGGTGCCTGGAGTCCTGCGTTACAACCTTTATCTGGCCAGCGTATCCGGCGTCAACCGCAGCAATTACCGGCAATTACCGGATGGTCAGGCGCGGTTAGCTGTCAAAGGCCCGGCGGAAAAATTCTCCGGTCTGAACCCTGCGAAAGCTTATTACTTGCTGATCACTGCGATCAAAGGTAGCGGCGAATCGATGCTGGCAAGCGAATTGCTGATCCCAACACCACCGGCACCGAATCAGCCGCCGCAGGCTGTCGCAGATAACTACCGCACTTTGGCGAATGTCGCTTTACAGGTTGACGCGGCAAAAGGGCTACTCGCCAATGACACAGATCCGGATAAGGACACGCTAAGTGTCAATCCAACGCCAATCACAGCGCCGCAATCGGGCACACTGACCCTGGCAACTGACGGTAGTTTCCGTTATGTGCCGAATCAGAACTTCAGCGGCACCGACAATTTTGTCTATCGGATCAGCGATGGTAAAGGTGGCAGCGCTCAGGCCGCTGTCAGCATTGTGGTGACTGCGGCGCCGAATAATCCCCCCGTGGCTGTGGCTGACAGTTACAACGCAACCAGTAATCAAACCTTGCAGGTGTCTGCTGCGCAAGGCGTGCTGAGTAACGACACAGATCCGGACAATGATGTCCTGACGGTGAATACCACCCCACTGGCACCGCCACAGTCCGGCACTCTGACATTGGCTGCCAATGGTAGTTTCAGTTATGTGCCGAACCAGAATTTCACTGGCGCTGACAGTTTCACCTATCAGCTAAGTGACGGCAAAGGGGGAACGGCCCAAGCCACTGTCACCGTGCAAGTCAATCTGGCGATCAGCAATATCACCGGTAACTCGCTCAGTATGACCGGCGAGTTCCTGTATATCGGTCAGGGCGAAGATCCGGCTGGCAGTCAGATTGGTACCGGTCTGTACCGCATCGGCGACTGTATCCAACTGGTCGATACCCGCTGTTCGATGCAGGGGCGTTATGTCGAAGCCGCACAAAGCGGCCACGTGCCGGGCCAACAAGGGAATTACACCTTTGTGATGTCATATCCGGGTGTGGCAGCAACTCCGGTATTGGCAAGATCGGTCAGTGCAAATAGCAACAGCCTGCAATTTATTGCGATTGGTCAGGCGCGCTTTGAGCTGAGCTTGTTTCCAGACAGCGGCGGCAAATTCAGTGGCGTTTACCCTGCGACACCATTTAACGATTCATTAAATTTTGGTGCTTTTATCCAGAGTTCCGCCAGCTGTAGCGGTTTACCGGCCGGATTGCCCTGCAGTATCGGCCAGGTTGGCCGGGTATCAGGTGCGCAGATCCAGGCGCCACTGGACCGGTTGTCCTTTACCATCCCGGGCTCGGCGCTGGACAATCCCGGACCAGTGCCACCCACTGCCGCCGCAGATCAGTATGCGGCCAGTGCCGGCCAAACCCTGAATGTCGCTGCGCCTGGTTTACTGGCAAACGACCTCGAAGGTAATGCGCTGCGTCAGGGCAATCAATTAGCGATCCGGCACAGTCTGAACCCGGGCTTGGGTTCGCTGGTCGGTTTATCAATCAATGAGTACCAGCAGGATTTATATCTGTATCCGGCTTTTGGCGCGGCGGTCCAGCTGATCGATCGGCTGGGTGTGAGCCAGGGCAATCTGCCGATGCAAGGCGAACCCGCGAATGACGTCGATCTGGATATCACAGCGCAAGCCTTTATGCTCAAAGACAGCCAAATTCCGCAGGGTAGCCTGCTGATTTTTAATGGTGAAACCAATGCCACTGAGATTTATGCGGTCAATCCGGCGACGGGGGCGCTGCTGGCGCGGCTTGACACCGCGTTTGGCGCCAGCCATGTCGTTGGCGGTGCATATAATCCGGTGAGCCGAACCTTGTGGTTGCTGCAGGACAATGTTCCTGCGGCAGGGGTCGGCAATATTGTGGCGCAAATCGATCCGATCACAGGCCAGGTGTTGAGTAGTTTTAATCTGATCACTGCGCAGCATTCTTATGGCGTCAGCTATGGCGACCTGCATATCAATCCACACAACGGTAATATTCTGCTGGTCACTAATATTCAGTCAGCGATGGCCGAGTTTGACCGCACTGGTAAGCTCTTGCGATTGTTGCAGTTACCGGCTGGAATTAGCGGCATCAGCGGTTTGGCGGTCAGCGCCGATGGCGCCAGACTATGGCTATCATCCACCAATGGCGAAGTTTATGAACTGGGGTTCGCCAATCAGGGCGTGGTGCCAACACTGACGACGACGCTGCTGAGCGGCCCGACCAATGGCAGTGTGATCCTGCGACCAGACGGCAGCTTCAGCTATACCCCAAATGGTGGGTTCAGCGGGCGGGACAGTTTCACCTATCAGCTGACCGGCGCTTTTGGCGGCAACAGCCAGAACACAGTGGTGATCAATGTCCAATAAAGGCGGGCAATGACGAAACGCAGGCTCACAAGCTGGCTGGCCAGACAATCTATTCCACTGCTGATCTTTGCCGCGGTGTTACTGTTGCAATGGTCAGCACCACCCGGTCTTGAGCACAGCCTGCAACGGCTGGAAGGTCTGCTGTATGATGCGAAAGTACAGTATTTGCCGCCCTGGCCGCGCAGTGTCAGTAACATTCAGATTGTTGATCTCGACGAAGCCAGCCTGCACGAAATCGGCCGGATGCCGTGGGATCGCCAACATTTTGTCAAACTGACCGACGCACTGGCCAAAGCCGGCGCTGTTCTAGTGGTGTATGACGTGCTGTTTTCAGAGCCACAATCGAATGCAGCCTTGCTCGCACTACAAAGCTGGCCCCGGCAAACCACGTTGTCCGAGGTCCAACGCCGGGATCTGCGGCAACATGCCAGCCAGCTTGATCCCGATGCGCGTTTTGCCACTGCCCTGCGTGCCACCGAAGTCGTGCTGGCCAACCTACTGCACCGCCATGGCAGCCTTCGCACCGGACAACTCAGTCCGGCGGCGCGCAGCGTCGCACAACAACGTCCAGCCGGCATGACGCCATTTGAACCGTTCAGCGGTTTCGCCGCACCGATCACACCTTTGGCTGCAGCGACACGGGGCCAAGGGTTTATCAATGCTGAGGAAGATGCCGACGGTTTTGTCCGCCGGGTGGCTCTGGTACATCAGCTGGACCAACAGCTATATCCATCATTAGCCCTCGAAGCATTCCGGGTATACAGCCTGCTCGATCAGGTGCAGCCACGCTGGCTGCAGCACAACGGCCGGGCATATTTACAAGGCATACAGATCGGCAGCAGTTTGGTCCGTACCGACCAACAAGGCCGGATCCTGATCCCGTACCGTGGCGGTGCCCGGCATTATCCCTACACTTCTGCCGCCGATGTACTGGCAGGTCGGATCAACGATCAGCGCTTTGACCAGGCGGTGGTATTTGTCGGCACTTCGGCGACTGGTCTGGCTGATCTGCAGGCGACCCCGACCGCGCTGAACTTTCCCGGCGTTGAGATCCACGCCACCGTATTTGACGGTCTGATGGCGCCACAAACCTTGCCCTACCGCCCGGACTGGTGGGCCGGTGGCACATTATTCCAGTTGTTGCTGAGCGGCCTGTTGTGCCTTTGGTTGTTCCCTAGACTAGGCCCACTTGGCAGCGCGGCCACCACGCTGTCCTTGCTCCTGCTGACGGTCAGTCTGAACCTGTGGCTGTGGCGCACGCAAATGCTGGACCTGCCGCTGTTGTCGCCCTTGCTGCTGATCAGCTTGTTGTCGGTCTATTTCATCAGTTATGGCTTTGTCAGCGAGACCAGACGACGCAAACAAATCAATGCAGTATTTGATCAATATCTGCCACCGGCGCATATTCAGCGCCTGCTTGCCGATCCGGGGTCCGTCAGTCTGGCCGGGGAGAAAAAACAATTATCCGTGCTGTTTTGTGACATTCGCGGCTTTACCACGATCTCGGAGCAAATGTCAGCACAGCAACTAAAACTCTGGCTGAATCAATATTTCACCGCGCTGACCCGCGCCATCCAGCAGCACGACGGTACGATAGATAAATATGTCGGTGATATGGTGATGGCATTTTGGGGTGCGCCACTGACGGAGCCTGCGCATGCCAGTAAAGCGCTGGCCGCAGCTTTTGCCATGTTACAGGCACTGGAGCCGCTGAACCGTAGTTTTCAGGCCGCAGGTCAACCTGTTGCGCGGATTGGCATCGGTATAAATAGTGGTGAAATGACTGTCGGCGATATGGGTTCCGATTTTCGCCGCAGTTACACCGTGATCGGCGACGCGGTCAATTTGGGCTCCCGGCTGGAAGGGCTGACCAAGTTTTATGGCGTGTCGTTGCTGGTCAGTGAATTTACCAGGGCAGAGGCGCCGGAGTTTGATTATCTGCTGGTTGATAAAGTCCGGGTGAAAGGCAAACAGATCCCGATCCGGATTTATCTGCCACTGCCGGCGGATCTGACGCCCACACAGCGCAGTCAGTGCCAATTACTACAGCAGGCACTGGATGCCTATTTCGGCCAGGATTTTGCCGCTGCACAATTGCAGTTACAGGACCTGAACTTGCAGATATGCCAGCTTCAGGACTGCAGCAGGTCGCTGGATCTGGCCCCACTGATTAATTTGTACCTGCAACGCATCAGCGCTTTTTGTCACACACCGCCGGCCGCAGATTGGGATGGCAGCCATCAGCATTCCTAGCAGGTAAGCGCCATGGATGGCAGCACATAAAAAACCGCCGGGAGCGGTTTTTAACAACGCAACGCGTTGGCCTGAAAGGTAAGCGCCAAGGATGGCAGCGCATAAAAAAGCCTCCGCAACATTTCAGGATACCGTGCGGAGGCCAAGGCTAAACAAACAAGCGTGATTCCTTAAGACGGCAACGGGGTCCAGCACAGACTCAGCCCTACCAGTGCCAACAACAACGCCTGGGCCTGACCGAGCTGACGACGCACCTGGGGTTTAGGTGTGGTGCCGACTCCCCAGCGCACCAGACTGAGCCACAACGAATGCGCCAGCACCGAACAACTGACAAAAATCAGCGACAAAGCGGCAAACTGCGGCGCGGCGGGTTCAGTCACATCAATAAATTGCGGAAACAATGCACTGATAAATAACCAGGCTTTTGGATTGGTCAGTGCCACACCAACACCACGGCCAAACCAGCCGGCATTGGCTGGTTGTTGCGCCAGTTGCGCCGGCGCTAATGTTGTTGCTTTGGCCTGTTGCCATTGCAACCAAGCCAGATAGAGCAGATAAGCAGCACCACAGATTTTTAACACGCTGAATGCCAGCGCAGACTGCAACAACAGCAGACTCACCCCGCCAAATGCCAGCAACGATACCAGCAGCAGACCGCAGGCGTTACCGAGCGCGCCGGCAAAGGCGGGTTTGCTGCCGGACGTCAGCGCATTTTGCATGGTAAACAGCACCGCAGGGCCCGGAGTCAACGTGGCAACCAATGCCACTGCGGTAAAACTAAGCCATTGTTCCGGCGCCATCAAATCTCTGCCTGTGCTCATCGAAGTGCGGCGATTGTAGAACAGCCGCCAGCACACCACGAGCCTCGCCCGGTAATCTGATTGTTTCCTGAACCTGTCAGGCGAAATCAGCAGACATCAAACGGCAACCTGATGCATCTTCTTCAACTGCCAGTGCAACAAGCTGAAACTAAGCAGGCCCTGCACCAGCACACTGAGCGCTGAACACCACCAAACCTGGGTTGGCGTAAACGCCGGCTGTTGACTCAGCCACAGCACCGGTCCGACAAACAACCCTAACCTGACAGCAGAGCTCAGCAACGACGGCCAGGTATTACCGAGCGCCTGAAACATACCCGAGCAAGTCAGTACGACTGCCGAGGTCAGATAATTCCACGAGATAATTTTGATAAAGACGACACCGGCCAACACCACTGCGGCGTCCTGGGTGAACCAGCGCATCAGGCTTTCCGCTTCCAGCTGACTGAACAGGAAAATCAATAACATCAAACCGACACTAAGTTGCAGTGCCGCGCGCATCGTCTGGTGCACCCGCAGCAACAAACCGGCACCGAGGTTTTGCCCGGCGATGGCCGGTATGGCAAAGGATAGAGCCACCACCGGCAACGACACCGCCTGAATGATCCGCATACCAATACCAAAAGCCGCCTGCACATCAGTACCCAGATCACGGATCACCCAATAAACAAAAGCGGTGAATAAAAACATCAGTGCATATTCACCACCAGCCGGCAAACCAATAGCCAACAAGCGGCGCCAGACCGGCAGTTGCAGTGACCAGCCGGCACTGGTATCCAGTACCTGATGCTGACAGCGACGGAAGTATTGCCACAACATCACCAGCCCTGCCGCCGACGCCAGCGTGCTGGCCAGTCCTGCGCCAGCCACGCCCAACGCCCAGCCTGTGCCCCAGCCAGAAATCAGCACCGGCGCCAGAATTAAATTCAGCAATACCGTCAACAACTGGACCACCATCGCCGGCTTC
>JAIXSW010000179.1 GCA_027484495.1 Gammaproteobacteria bacterium | reverse complement strand
TTGGCGGCATGGCGGCAACAAGGTATCGAACTGACGGTTGCAGTAAATTTATCGGCTTATGATTTGCTCAGCAGCGACTTACCGGGGCAAATCGCGGCGTTGTTGGCACAGCACCAGCTGCCGGCATCAGCACTCGCGCTGGAGGTTACTGAAGGCGCAGTGATGCAGGACCCGGAGCAGGTGATCCAGAACCTGCAGACGTTACGCGAAATGGGTATTGAGCTGGCCATTGATGACTTCGGCACCGGTCAGTCGTCGCTGGCTTATCTGAAACGCCTGCCGGTCCATGAAGTGAAAATTGACCGGGCTTTTGTCAAAGATATTGAACATAATCATAATGATGCGCTGATCGTACAGACCACTACCGAGCTGGCGCATGGTCTTGGTTTACTGGTCACCGCCGAAGGTTTGGAAAATCTGGCCGGTCTCGCCAAATTGCAGGCTGCCGGCATAGACAAAGTACAAGGCTATTATTTTGCCAAACCGCTGAAAGCCGCGGATCTGACCGGTTGGCTGGCCGAGTTTCAGCAAAACAATGCCAGATGGTTTCCCGAGGTTTCATGAAAAAACCGCTCCTGAGTACGGCATTATTACTGTGCAGCCTGAATGTTGCGGCCGCCGGCAGCAAAGTACTGGCCACCGGCGGTGCTACCAGTATCGAGGGTGCTGCCGGAGGGGGCATCGTGCCCTGGGCCGTGATCAATGGCTATGGCAGCTCTGGCCAATGGTCAGTGACGGGCTACGCCAGTCAGGTGGGTGTTGACGATTTTACGCTGAACAGCAAAGGCATTGGCCTGTCCTACGACAACAAATACGAACTGAGTTTTGGCCGGCAGGAATTAAAACTCGATACGATGGGCGGTGAACTGAACCAACAAATCATCGGCCTGAAATACAAAATCGCCGGTGAACTGCTGTACAGCGCGATGCCACAGATCAGTGTTGGCCTGCAGCTGAAAAAACAACTTGATTTTGCCATCCCGGCAGCCGTCGGTGCCCGGCACGACAGCGGTACCGATATCTATGTTGCCGCCAGTAAAGTCTGGTTTGACGCCTTATGGGGACGCAACATATTACTCAATGCTACTGTGCGCGGTACCAAAGGCCAGCAAACCGGCTTACTTGGCTTTGGCACCGTCAGCAATGATGATTACCAGTGGGTCAGCGAATTTTCGGCGGTCATGCTGTTAAACCCGCAGTGGGCCGTCGGCGCTGAATTTAAGCAAAAACCCAATGAACTGGCGTTTGCGCGCGAAGATCACTGGCGCGATGTCTTTGTCGCCTGGTTCGCCAACAAACACCTGAGTCTGGTCGCAGGGCATGTTGATCTGGGCAGCATCGCGACCTTTGAGCATCAAACCGGATATTACCTGGCGCTGGAGTCCACATGGTCGTTTTAATCCGCTCTGCCCTGTTGTTATTGCTGGTCGGCTGCAGCAGCGCCCCTGAACCGAAAGACTGGTTATATCAGCAGTTGGGCGCTGAAACCGGCGTGACCCGGCTGGTTGATGGTCTGCTGGTTGAGATTGAACAGGACCCCCAGATCGTGCAGCATTTTGCTGACACAGACATCCCGCGTTTTCGTAAACTGTTGATTGAACAGCTGTGTGAACTGAGCGGTGGCCCCTGCAGATATAGCGGCGCGACGATGCAGGAAAGCCATACCGGTTTTCAAATTACGCAGGCCGATTTTGATAATCTGGTCGACCATCTAATCAAAGTGATGACCGCACAACAAGTACCGGTTGGCGCCCAAAACCGCCTGTTAGCCAAGCTGGCTCCAATGTACAAAGATGTGGTTTACCGCTGAACTGCAGGAAAATTGGCTTGCGGAAAATGCTCGGCATAGATTTGCGCTAAACGACCGCTCTGATGCAACCGTTGCATGCCGCGGTCAAATTCAGCGGCAAGCTGGCGGCCGGCAAAGGTATTCTGAAATACCGGATATAACGGCTGTGCCGGCGCCAGTTGCAAACGTTTTAATTTGGCCCTGAGCGTTGGCGGGACATTGCTATCATAACTGATATAGGCGTCCAATCGGCCGTACTCCAGCATGTCGAAGCCAAACTGTTCGGCAGACACTTCCACGCCTTTGACTGATACCGGCAAAAACTGACTAAATTCATAGCCGAGCATCCAGCCCACCGTTTTGCCCTGCAGCCTGTCGGCCGAAACAAAATTCTGCAGACTGAACGCCACCACCGGCGGATCCATATCAATATGCCAGAGCGGGAAGAACTGCCGGTTGCCATTGCTGCGATAATCAGCAAGCAACAGGTCCGCCCGGTTGGCATAAAACATCTGCTTGGCCCGCTTCCAGTTCGTCACGCGGAATTTCAGCTCAATATCAGTACCGCCAAGCGCCTCCCGTAACACTTGAAAATACAACCCGCTGCCATCGGCTGCGGTCATGCCGTCCCAGGCCCCCGCCGCTACCGTGAGTGTTTTTGCCTGCAATGGCAAGCCAATGCTGATACAGACAAATACACAAAGCAGACAGGCCTGCTTTGCCACTTTCCGGGCCCATTGTTCACAATGCCACTGCTGTGCCAAGGACCAACTCCGCTGTGTTGTATTAAAAAGTGCTTTATTTTTAAAGGTCTGCTCTGGTAAAAGCAACCTTTTGACCAAAAGGACTCTGGCTGATGCAGCAAATTGTGTTTCTGGATACGGACACTATGGCGGGCGCCGATTTATCGGTGCTGCAGATCGAAGGCACAGCGCTGCGTTGTTACCCGACGACCGGCGCGGCGGAAGTGTCAAAACGCATCCACGACGCCAGCATAGTGATTAGCAATAAAGTGATGCTGAATGCGGCCGATTTGGCTGCAGCTCCACAACTCAGACTGATTTGCATAGCCGCCACAGGCACCAACAATGTTGACCTGGCCGCTGCAACCGCACTGGGTATTCAGGTCTGTAATGTGCAGGATTACGCACTCGGCGCTGTCCCACAACATACAATGGCGCTGTTATTGGCGCTGAATAATCAGATCGTGCTGCAACAGCAGGCGGTATTAAGCGGACAATGGAGTCAGAGCCCGGTGTTTTGTCTGCATCAGCAACCGGTGCAAAGCCTACAGGGTAAAATCTTTACTGTGGTCGGATACGGCGGCTTAGGTGAGGCGACTGCACAACTGGCAAAAGCGTTTGGCATGCAGATTTGTCTGGCAGAGCGCCCGGATGCCAGCTCTATCCGTCCGGGCCGGGTGGCCTTTCGCGAGGCACTGGCGCTGGCCGATGTGGTCAGTCTGCATTGTCCGGCTCAGGCCAATCGCCCACCGTTGTTGGGCAGCGAACAGCTGAGCTGGCTGAAACCCAGCGCTTTGCTGATCAACACCGCGCGTGGCGCGCTGATTGATGAAGCCGCGTTGCTGCTGGCGTTACAACAGGGTCGGCTGGCCGGCGCTGCACTCGATGTGCTGACGCAGGAGCCGCCCCCAGCCGATCATCCGTTGCTGACCGGTGCGCTGCCCAATCTGCTGATCAGTCCGCATGTTGCCTGGGCCACCCGCGAATCGATGCAATTGCTGGTACAGCAGCTGGCCGATAATATTCTGGCGTATATTGCTGGCTCCCCGGTACGCACTTGCAATATGATCGGGTCTTCTCGCTGACTATCGCCTTTTGCGGAGCTGCCAATGCGTCTGTTGTGCTTTTTTATTGCCTTTTGCTGGTTCAGTACCGCGACAGCCGCTGATTTTCAGGCCGAGCGGAAAAAAGTTGAAGCCGATCCGGATACCGCGATCAACCAGCTCAGCGCCCTGGCCGCTCCCACGGCAGAACAGTGGCTGTTGCTCAGCCACGGTTATATGAAATTGCACAACAAAGATGGCGCCTTATCTGCCGTAGATAAAGCACTTGATCTGGGGTTAAAGCCGGCTTTGCAAATTGAGGCGCTGCAACATAAAGCCCTGGTTTACGGCATTATGTTCCGCGATAGTAAAACGGCGATCGCAGTGCTGCAACAAGCGGAAAAAGCACTGCAGACCTACCACGAAGACGATAAACCGGCATTACAAACCAGCATCTATGAAAGTTTTGCCCAAGGTTACAACCAACGCGGCGACATCACTGCCGCATTAAAATATGCTGAACTCAGTGTCGCTATCGCCACTGAGCACAAGTTGCCCAAAGCTGAACTACAAAGCCGCTTGATTGCAGGCCGGCTGGCGCTGCAACAAAACAACTTCAGTATGGCGCAACAACATTTGAGTCGTGCCCTGGAATTAGCGCAGCAATCGGCTGATCAGGCCTCACTTGGCTCTATTCATCTGCGCCTGGGCATGGCCTACGACAAACTGGAATTGCATCAGCTGGCCGCTGACCACCTGCATCAGGCTGAGCAGTTCCTGCAGATGCCGGATCGACGCAATCAGCTGGTCACTGTATTGCTGACGCAAATGGATGTCTGGCTGGCAGCGGGCGATTTGGCCCGCGCCGAAGCGGCCCAACAAAAGGCCCGTGATCTGCTCCAGCAGCTGAAAGATCCTTACCTGACCGCCCAACTGTCATTTTCTGAAGCGCAATTATCGCTGGCCCGGCATCAGCCTGAAGCTGCAGAACAGCAACTGCTCAAAGCCGCTCAGTTGTTTCAGCAACTGGGTAATCGCAGTATGCAGCATGAAACCAGCATTACCCTGACTGAAGTGGCGCTGCAACAGCAGCAGCTGGAAAAGGCCCGCGCCTATCTGCCGGCGGGCCTGAAGGTCGATACATTGCCGGTATTTTTACAACATAAATACTGGGATGTCTTGTCACGTATTCACGCTAACTCAGGTCAATGGCAAGCGGCGTATCAAACAGCATTGTCTGCATATCAAGCCCGATTTGAATTACAGGCGGCACAGCAGCAGCAACGGCTGGACCAACTGGCCAAAGGCTTAAAACAGCAACAACAAATGGCTTCACTGTCGGCACAAAATACTACACAGCAATATTGGCTGTGGAGCCTGCTGGCGGCACTGATTGTCAGCTGGCTGGGCGTGCTGTTTTATGCTGTCCGCCGGCGTCGCAAGCCAAAGACAGCCCCGGCCGGGCAAGTCTGGGTCAAAAGCTGGACCGCATTCAGCCGGCAACTGCGCAAGGATCAACTGCGTGATCCGTCAGTTTGCCTCGTCGCGGTGCAACTGCAGCAAATCAGTGAATTTAAACTGGCGGCCGGTGAACATCAGCTGCGTCAAGCAATGCGGACTTTGCTGGAACAACTGGCCTGTGCACAATTGCTCGACAGCACTGTGCATACTGATGTGTTGTGGTTATCTGTCAGTCAACCTGATGCGGCCTGGCAACAGCGGCTCTGGCAGGGATTATCAACCATTCAGCAACAACTACCCGGCCAACCCGCATTCCGTATCTGGCAAGGTCAACTGACCACTTTATTGGGTCGCGACTGGCAGGAACAGGATCTCAATGGCTTGCGCGAACTGGTGTGGTACAGCTGGCAGCAACAACCAGCCAAAGCCAGCGAGTTTTTACATTTTGAACTGACGGCCAGCCAACAAGTGCCTTGCAGCTGGCAAGCAGAAAATGTGCGCCAGGACATCAACAATGCACTGGCGCTTGGTTTACTGCATCTGCGTTTTCAGCCTCTGGAGCAGCAATCCGTTTAATCGGCAAACAACAGCGTTATTTAACAATCAGCTATTCGGGACTCTAGCGCAGTAACGCTGGCGGTAATTCGTATTGCCGCAGGCCTTTGCCAGGCAATTCAAAAGCAAGCCGCGTCGCCTGCAACGCCATCCCTGCCGGATCCTGATTCCCATTGCCGTACTGAGGATCGCCCATTACCGGATGACCAATCGCGGCAAAATGGCGACGGATTTGATGCTTGCGGCCACTGATCAGGTCGATCTCCAGTACTGCCCGGCTTGGCTGTTGCAAAGTTTGCAGCAGACTAAAGCGGGTACAACAGGCTTTACCATCCAGTGGCAACGTAATTTCCCCTTGTGCTTGCAACGCAGCGTCAGGTACACCCGAAATCGTGATGCGATAGGTTTTTTCAATCTTATGCTGCTGGATCAGCTGACTTAACGTCGCAGCCATCGCTTTATGGTGAGCAATCAGCACCAGACCACTGGCTTCCCGATCGAGCCGGTGCAACAAAAATACCGGCCGCAGCGGCGTAAAATGCAGTTCGGCCAGTCGCAGTAAAGCCAGATGATCACCCCATTCATTGCCTTGTGATAACAGGCCAGCCGGTTTGAACCAAACGCTGTAACCGCGTTCATCCGCCAGCAGAACCGGCGCATTGGCCTGGCGTTGCAGAATATCGTCATCATAATGCAATTCCAGCACATTGCCGGCGACTACTTCAGCTTGCGCCCGGCGTAGCCGCTTGTGCTGCTTACCCTGTACCAGCTGCACAGCACCTTTGTTCATGGCGTCTTTCAGCCGGCCTTTGGACAACTCAGGACAATGTCTGACCAGCAAGTCGATAGCCTGTCCGGGTTCGGTCACGGTGATACGTCGGATTAATTTCATAAATTATTCAGCTTTTTAACTCAAATAAAACAAGTGCTGAGGGATTCAGCCAAGATTCAGAGCACAGAGACGAGGATCATACCAAAGCCACCGGAGAATCACCTATGAAAACCCAACTGACCGCCTGTTTACTTTTAATAGCCAGCTACGGTCTGCACGCAGAACCCACTGAACAGACTTTGCCAACTCGTGAGATCCATGCAGATGCCAGTGTAGTGGCCGCCAATACTGATGCGAGTACCGCTCCGTCTGCTATCTTGCTCAACCAGGATTTCAGCAGCAGCAGCTGGTTTGATTCTGTCGATTTAACGCTGCGAATCGACCGCGATGGCGATCGGTTTTACACGCAGATCTACATTCGTTTTGACGCTCACACACAGTATACCGAACAACCGGTTTATGCGGTTTACAGCCTGATTGGCCCGGGCCTGAACCGGATTTTCCACACCAGTAGTATCTTTAAATTATATGGCAGCAGCCGCAGTGACTGGTTCGCCATCGAAGTCGATATGCGTGACTTACCGCGCGATTATTACAAACTGAAAATTGAACTGCGTGACGCGCGCAGCGGCGCAAAACTTGCCGAAATTTCCGGTTATGAAGCCGCAGCGCTGAATAATCTGGCGCTAGAAGATGGTCCGGCGGACACGCCGATCAGTGTGATAGTGCATGAATCTTCTGGTGGCAGTCTTGGCTTTTTCTGGCCAGTAGCATTAAGCTGGCTGTACCTGAAGCGGCGGAAGCTGATGTCTTGAAACGAGTTTTATGTACATTATTGCTGCTAAGCTGCAGCACAGCCTCAGCACAATTGGTGCTACAACGCGCAGCTGCAGGGCAGCAAACCGAGTTCAGCTACCAGTTGCCGCCAGAACCGGCATTGGTATTTCGTCTCGATAACAAACTGCTCAATCAATATCGAGGCATGAAACGATATATGCCTCATATGGCAGAACAGGCCGTCAGGCATGCTTTAATGCGTAAAGCCGCTTCGTTGCAGCAACAAGGCCTGCGGATCCAGTTTTCACCGCCAAATCTACCGCTGCAGTTCACCGTGCAGGCCGATGACAACAACAAAGCCAAGACGATCGCCGCAACCCTTCAGGCACTACAAAAATCAGCGTTAGAGCAATATCTGGCGCAAGGTTATTATTTTTTGCTGGACGATCCGGTCAAAGGCAAAGGGGTGATCCCCGACCATCTGCGTTTTATGCAGGATGCACTCGGGCAGCTGCAACCTGTGGCTGATG
>JAIXSW010000197.1 GCA_027484495.1 Gammaproteobacteria bacterium | reverse complement strand
TCCCCGTTTTTACGGGGATTTTTATTAGGTGAAACAGTGACGTTAAATCTTCTTATACCGAATACGATGCGGCGCCATTGTCGTACGTCTCTTTCCCTGCTTTAAGGTGAAATTTGACGGATACGTTCGCCATTTTCGGTATCTTTGGCAACGATATATATTTTGCCATTCACTTCCGCCATTGATGATGTTGGATCAATGAAGACACCTTCGGGCAGCTTAATTTGTTCTGCTTGAATCAGTCCGTCCACAGCGTTAATTTTGGATAATTGCTCGCCCAACAAATACACGTTTTGCATATAAGTTAGAGCTTGATGGAATCTGAAGCCATTGGCTGAAGAAACCGATCCGTTGGTGTTAAACCTGCTTCCCCAACTGGTCAGTATGGTAGAACCGAGTATTATTGCTCTTGGCTTAGTTGAGACTGTAGTTGCTACATTCAGGGTCTTTATCGACTCGCTCGCCAGATTGAGCTGCACCAGTTCCTGCTGATAGCTATAGATATAGCCCCAACCGAGACCATACAACTTCTGCTCGAATTCGAAGACACTCAATAACTCACCATAAGCTAATGCGTTATTTGATTCAATGGTTAGATCCTTCAGATGCAAGATACCACCACGATTCGGGTATGGCGGTGGCACTCGAAATGCAAGATAAAATTTGCCTTGACTCACATTTAAAATATGTCTGATTTGAATGTTATCAAACAGTTTGAGTTCCTGATATTGACCTGTTGTCAGACTGAATTTTCGAAAACTGCTACTGAACCCCTGTGGGTTTTTCGCAGAGGGAAGTAGTACAAAATAGTAAAAGTCGTTGTCTACCAGCACTCCTTGGCTAGTTTGTGCCATCGCGCCTTGGGTGCCCTTGGCTTCAAACTTCTGTATTTCGGTATTAAAGCGATAAAATTCGTTATTTTTCAGCTGCCATAACGATGAAGTGCCCGCCAGTAATTTGCGGTCATCTGGCTCCGTGAATGGCGTCAGCGTGTTGGTCTCAACAATATCGGTGCGGCCCGTTTGAGGCTGATAGCGTTTAATCAACCACTGGCCATTGTGTTCGTACCAGAATAATTGTTGATTCCAGCTGGTCAGTTGCCGGATCGGTGTCAATGGACGCGATTTGACAGAACTTACTGGAATCTCGATGGTTTGTTGGGCATTGATCCGGTTGAGCCTTGGAGCGCCTGCACGACAGGACTGATAGTGAAAAAACAAGTTAGAACGCAGGCAGCTGTCGGCAATTGTAATGATATCAGCTTCCGTATTGTTCACGCTGGGCAGTTGTACCCATGTTAGCGGGTATGTATATCTGTCTCGTTGTCGAGCAGTGACTAATTCAATAATTTCTGGTTTCGTCTGTAATGGGGCCAATTTAAAAGTACTCTTTGCCCAATTTTGTAGCAGAAAAGTTCCATTATCACTTAGGGCGAAGGCCGTTTTTACAGAGACGCCATCCGCCTTGGTCCGAAATAGACTGGTATCAATCAGGTCAATCCGTTGAGTTGGGATATGTAACCGTTTTAATTCAGAGGCCCCAGTTAGAGAGTAGGTTGTGAATAAAATGTATTCCGGTGAGAATGCCTCAATGGAATAAGACCGTTCGTTGCGCAATGCGGCGATGTTAAGCGTTTGCTGTACGTTACTATTCCGATGTTGCATCACCACACGATCTTTCATTGCAAAGAAAATGTAGTTTTTTTGTACCGTAAGAGATGACCACCAAGTGAAGTCATCAGGCACATCATAGGTGATCATTGACGGCCATTCAGTACATCGATAAGGTTTTTCGTTCCTTTGGCAAAAAAGTCCATCTTTTTGATAGTCGAAAGAACTTGTTTGTGTTGGATTGATAGGGTCTAGATGAAATTTCATGTCGTCTGCATTTAGACGATACCGTGCGTTGTTGCCACAATTAAGGATCAATCCTTCGTCCAAATCTAATTTACACCAATCAAAGGTCGACGGAGTAGAAGAGGCAAACGCATTGCTCAATGTGCCAGTGACTGGATCAAACCATTCTTTGTAGCTAATCAGTAGACGGTTGCCAATTTTATGCAGGTCTGAAAATAGATTTAACGTTGAATCTGTCGTTAACAAGCGCTGCGGTAAATCTATAACTTTGATGATCTGGTGCGTTTCCGGATCCATTTTCAGAATGGCATAAGCATCTTGCTCGAGCGCCGCAACCATATAAACCTGATTGTCGAGTACAAAGATATGCTGGCTTAATGAAGAGACCGATCGTTGAACACTCTCTTCCTGAGGATCGATGACCTGCCGCGCCAACAAAGGATTGGCGCATGCGAATATTAGGATAAAACTGAGCAATAGTTGCCGCATGATTGGTTTTCCTTGTCTATTTATCCGGTTCATCACAGAGTACTGGTTAAAAACAACGTGGCGTGTCAGTGCCTGCTTGGCCAGCGGGCGCAGCTTCCGGAATACGATCAAAGCGCTGAACAGGTACAACCAAGCGGCTGACAGCGTGCCGCCTGATTTATCGCTATCCGGGGTAGCTGGTTGTTCCGGTTTTTCTGGTGTGACGACTGGTGCTGCGCTGACGTTGACCGTCACTTTGGCGCTGTGCTGGCCACCACGGCCATCGGCGATGCTGTAACTGATGTCATCGCTGCCAACAAAACCTGCTTTTGGCTGGTAACTGAGCTGCTGATTTGCTTGAATCGTGGCAGAACCATGGGTTGCTTTGGCATCAACCACGCTGAGAATATCAAAATCCGGGTCGTTGTCATTTTTCAGCACGTCAATTGA
>JAIXSW010000132.1 GCA_027484495.1 Gammaproteobacteria bacterium | reverse complement strand
TGTTGCTCCGCCAAGATAAACAGGCAACTCAGCACATATTCCACCACAGACTGGGCATTACAACCCGGTGCGTTGGTATGAACAATGCCGCGTGCCTGCAGATAAGCCAAATCCAGATGATCGGTGCCGATGGTAGCCGTGCCGACAAAGCGAAGGTTGGGATTGGCATCGAGCAACGCCGCATTCACTTTCGTGACCGAGCGCACCAGCAGAATGTCGGCATCTTTAAGCATTGCAGCCTGTGCGTTGCGACCGGAGAACAAAGTAACTTCCCCCAGATCGGCAAAAAACTCCCGGGCCAGCGGCATATTGTCATCGGCATAAATCTTCATCGGAAACTCCATCAATGGCGAGCCGCAACGGGCGGCAGCCAAAAGCTGAACTGAGCTGAACTGAACAGGCCTGAACTGCGCCGCATTCTATGTCAGAACGACGCTACTACGCCATGCCGTCAGCCGATTTCATCCGGCCAGAAAAGACAAAGCCACCCGCAGGTGGCTTTAATGCAACAGGTGGTCGCGGCTTAGCCGTTAAACTTCTGCATAACCAATGTTGCGTTGGTGCCGCCAAAGCCAAAGCTGTTCGACATCACGGTATTTAACGTCGCCGCTGTTGGTTTCGTGATGATGTTCAGGCCTTCGGCCGCAGCGTCGAGCTCCCCGATATTGATCGAAGGCGCGATAAAGCTATGTTCCATCATCAGCAATGAATAAATCGCCTCATGCACACCAGCTGCACCGAGCGCGTGGCCCGTCATCGCTTTGGTCGCACTGATCGCCGGGCTCTTGCCGCCAAAAACTTGCTGGATAGCACCCAGTTCTTTCACATCACCGACCGGCGTACTGGTGCCGTGGGTGTTCAGGTAATCGATTGGTGCTTTGACATCAGCCAGTGCCATTTGCATACAACGCACGGCGCCTTCGCCACTTGGTGCGACCATGTCATAACCGTCTGAAGTTGCGCCGTAGCCAACTACTTCAGCATAGATTTTGGCACCACGGGCTAAAGCATGTTCCAGCTCTTCAATCACCAGAATGCCACCACCGCCGGAGATGACAAAACCATCGCGGTTCGCATCATAAGTCCGTGAAGCCTGAGTTGGCGTTTCGTTGTATTTGCTCGACAAGGCGCCCATCGCATCAAATTCCATTGCCAGTGTCCAGTGCACCTCTTCACCGCCGCCAGCGAAAATCACGTCTTGTTTACCCAGCTGGATCAGTTCCACCGCATGGCCAATACAATGCGCGCTGGTGGCGCAAGCAGAACTAATCGAATAGTTCACGCCTTTGATTTCAAATGGTGTGGCCAGACAGGCTGAACAAGTCGATGACATGGTTTTTGGCACCGCGTAAGGGCCAACCCGCTTGACGCCTTTTTCACGCAAAATATCTGCGGCTTCAATTTGGGTTTTTGATGAAGCACCGCCAGAACCCACAACCAAGCCGGTACGTGGATTGGAGACTTGCTCTGGCGTTAAACCTGAATCTGCAATGGCCTGCGCCATCGAGATGTATGCATATGCTGCAGCGTCGCCCATAAAACGCAACGCTTTGCGGTCAATCAGAGCAGCAGTGTCAATATTGATTTGACCCCAGACCTGAGAACGCAGCCCAAAATCGGCAAATTCCTGCGCAAAGCTGATGCCGGAACGGCCTTCCTGTAATGAGGCCAATACTTCTGCTTTGTTGTTACCGATACTTGAAACTATGCCCAATCCGGTGATTACCGCTCTTTTCATTCTGACTCCAGCGTAAAAAATAGTTTTCGCGGCCATTGTACGGGCTTTTTTCCGCCAACTGGTCCAATTTCAGCGCACAGTTGTACACTCACCTGCTCACACTATTAGCCGTCAGCATGACAAACAAGTTAAAATACGCCCATTCACGCAATTTTTTTCTGATTACGGGCTTTTTGATGAGTCAGATCCAACCCGCCACGTTACGTTACAACGAACAAGGCACGCCGGTTTCCAATGTGTTTGACGACGTCTATTTCTCTAACGAAAGCGGGCTCGACGAAACTCAGTTTGTGTTTTTGCACAATAACCATTTGCCTGAGCGCTGGCATCAACTGCCGAAACGCTGTTTTCATGTGATCGAAACCGGTTTTGGTACCGGTTTGAATTTTCTGGTGTGCTGGCAGGCGTTCCGGCAGTTTCGCGCTGCGCATCCCGCAGCACACTGCCAGCAACTGCATTTTTCCACTTTCGAAAAATTCCCGCTGACTCTCAGTGATTTGACGCAGGCGTTAACCGCCTGGCCAAGTCTGGCACCGCTCGTCGCTGATCTGTTAGCACAGTATCCACGACCTTTTGCCGGCTGCCACCGGCTACAGTTTGACCAAGGCACTGTCACATTGGATTTATGGCTCGGCGATATCAAAGACAACCTGCCGGCCTTGCCGCTGGCCAACCTGGCTGACGCCTGGTTTCTGGACGGTTTTGCCCCGAGCAAAAACCCGGATATGTGGCAGGACAGCTTGTTTAACGGCATGGCACGACTCAGTGCCCCAGGCACAACAGTCGCCACCTTCACCAGCGCGGGCATCGTACGGCGTGGCCTGCAAAGTGCCGGTTTTCAGGTAAAAAAAGTCAAAGGGTTTGGCCGCAAACGCGAAATGGCGGTTGGTGTTATCGCTGCAGAAGCTACAGCTCCGGCACTACCAGTCTCAGATGACATCATCACACTGGTGGGTGGCGGTATTGCCGCGATATTGACGGCATTAGCTTTGGTGCAACGTGGTCGTCAGGTTCGTTTGCTTTGTAAAGACGATACTATTGCCCAAGGCGCTTCCCATAACCGGCAAGGTGCCTTATATCCGCAACTGCAAACCAGCTTCAGCCCGGTCTCACGTTTTCATGCCAGTGCATATAGCTTTGCCTGTCGGCGTTATCGGGAGTTATTGCAATATTTTGATTTTCCTCAGCAATTTTGTGGCGTGTTGACACTTGCCTGCACTGAAGCACTGGCGCTGCGCCAGTCAAAAATCCAGCAGGAAAGCGCCTGGCCGGTTGGTTTTTTTCAGGCGTTAGACGCACAAGCCTGTAGCGATATTGCCGGACTCGAGCTGCCGTATCAGGGCTTATTTTATCCCGATGGCGGCTGGATCGCACCGCAGCGTTTTTGTCAGGCCGCGTTTGAGTGGCTGACGCAACAGCCTCAGTTTAGTTTTTGCGCCAGTACCGAAGTTCTGGCTTTGCATCCTGTTGATGAAGGATGGCTACTCGACACTTCAGCAGGCCATATCCGCAGCCGTCAGCTGGTGCTTTGTAATGGCGTCGACCTGACGCAATTTGCGCCTACCCGTCATTTGCCGCTCAATCAAGTGCGTGGCCAGGTGTCGCATGTCCGCGCCCCCCAGATGGCAACGCTGCGAACTGTTGTTTGCCATCAGG
>JAIXSW010000308.1 GCA_027484495.1 Gammaproteobacteria bacterium | reverse complement strand
TCATCGCACCAAAACCATCAATTTTGCAATCGATGTCGTGATCACCATCAACCAGCCGGATGTTTTTCACTTTAGTGCCGATTTTCACTACCAGCGAAGAGCCTTTGACTTTTAAGTCTTTGATCACAGTCACCGTATCACCATCCTGCAGTACTGAACCGGCTGAATCGCGGATCTCGCGGCTGCTTTCAGCAGCGGTTTCTGCGCCCGCCTGCCATTCATGGCCACACTCAGGGCAGACCAGCTGCGCGCCGTCTTCATAGGTAAAAGGGGACTGGCATTGTGGACAGGGTGGTAACTGGCTCATCGGGGCTCCGTTGTGGACTGGCTAAATAGCCTTAAAAAAAGGAGGGCTATTATAGCGGCGAGCGCAAAAATTGCAGCAGAAACTGCAAGCCAGCAAAACCGCAGGTATAAAGCCGCTTCGCCCACAACACTCATCACCGCACATGTTATGCCAAGTGCCCCGCTGCGCCGCTGCTGGAAAAACCTGATCTCCGAATCTACTGCGGCGAAGCTTTCCCGGAGATCCTGCCGTGTCGCCGCCGGCTAGACCGCAGCACGGTTCCTGGCCATGTCACGCAACCATTGTTGTTGATCCAGCTGGCTCAGACCATCCGCCCGATTGAGGCTTTGCTGCAGTTTGTCGATATCAGCGCTGACCTGCGCCAGGATCTGACTGACACGGTCCTGGAATTGCAGTGACGTCAACACAGCACTGATTTCTTGTTGCACATGCAGGCTACTGCTTTCCAGCTGGCCGGAGGATGCGAGGATAGCGCTGGCAACTTGTTTAAAATCACTAAGGACTTGTTGGATTGAGACTTCCGAATGCTGTAACCGCTGCTCGTCCTGCTCGGTAAATTGCGCGGTGCGCGCCAGCGTACGTTTCAGCATTTCATTGACGTCATCAATGCGTTTGGTGATGCGGGCACCGGTTTCGCCGGAGCGGGATGACAAAGTGCGCACTTCGTCAGCAACCACGGCAAAACCTCGGCCCTGCTCACCGGCCCGGGCCGCTTCAATGGCGGCATTCAGCGCCAATAAATTGGTTTGTGAAGCTATGCCGGCGACTTCAGCGCCCATCGTTTTCAGTTCATCAGTGATCGCCGCCAATGCATTGATTTCAATCAGCAATTCGTCGCGATTACTCATGGCTTCACGCAGCAAACTGACAATAGCCGTCAGATTGTGATCACTTTGCTTTACCACATCCGCGAGGCCGGTTTGCCCGCCTGTGGCGGAGCGGGATGATTGAATCGATTGCTGCAGCTGATCATGAATGCCATGAAACTGGCTGACCAGCGCGTTGACTGCAGTTTCCAACTGTTGTGACGCCATCTGTTGCTGGTCACGCCAAACCGGCAAGACGGCTTGTAAAAACTGCTGCTGTTGCCCGAGTTTATCCTGTTGTTGTTCCTGCAGTTCACGTTTGGTGTCCTGCTGTGCTACAGATTGTTGCTGTGCCTGTGCCACTGCCCCGCGTAACTGCGACCAGGCCCAAAATGCAGCGGCCAGCCCAACGCCAGCGACAACCAGACGGACGGCAAACGCCGCTGGATTGATCAGTAAAAACGCCGTCAATGCCAACAGTGCTGCAGCCAGCACAATTGAAGGGAGAACGGGCTGATTATCAGATTGTGCCATCATAATTTTCCTGTGCTAACCGTTTGTACCACCGAGATTTTCTGCAATAAGTACAAACCAAATGCCAACTAACTCTATGAACAGAATCAACATTCGCTCCAATGGAACGAGTTCTAAGTATTAGCAGTAATTGCATCATTGCTGAGAAATAATTTTGGCCGTCCTGAAGTTGCAGCACCGAAATATGCAAGAACGCGGTTTACTTTGTCCACTTTATCACCTCATCAAACAAATGATAATCATTCTCATCAATGCCGGAGTGGTGATATACTGTTGCCCCTGAATAAACTGCTTGCTGCCACTTGTGAGCGCCAGCAAGACCTGATGGTTACTCTGATGATTACGACTCTCGCGCTGGTCCTGATACTGTTTTTACCCACATTGCGCTTGCTGCAGGCAGGTTTTGACTGGTGGCAGCAGCGTCGGGCGTACCTGCGCCACCAGCCGTCTTTGCAGCTGCGGATCAGCCGGCTGCACCGTCAGCGCCAATATCTGCATCTGACGCTGGTCAGTGCTGACGGGCACGTGCTGCCTGAAGCACAGGCTGGACAGCATATTCAGTTGTTTGGCACTGACGCGGCTGGCCAACCGGTCAGCCGCGCTTATTCACTGGCGCAGGATTGCCGCCACAGCCATTTTTACCGGCTGGTGATTAAAGCTGAGCCTGGTGGCCGGCTCAGTTCACAGCTGTTTCGCCAGCTTAAAGTCGGCGATATGCTGCAAAGCAGCAGGCCCAAAGGTCATTTTGTGCTGCGGGGCTGGCGTGCACCGCTGGTGCTGATCGCCGGAGGCGTCGGTATTACCCCGATGCTGGCGCTGGCGTATCAGGCGCTGCGCAGTCGCCGGCCTGTCACGCTGGTGTATCAGGCGCGCACGGCGGCGGACTTGTTATTTCACCGTTTATTAAATCGTCTGCCGGGACTGCATTATGTGCCGGTATTATCACAACCACCGGTTAACTGGCACGGCGAACAAGGCCGCATCAACGCTGCCCGGCTATTGGCGATCGGAGGCCGGCAGGCGGATTATTATTGCTGTGCCAATGCGGCGATGACAGAGCAGCTGCGCCATGAACTGGCGCGATCCGGCGTGTCGCTGCGGTCTGAACTGTTTAGTGCAGCGGCCAGCACACAGAGTTTTTTGCTGCAATATGGCGAGATCCGAACCGATTCCGCCGGCTTTCGTTCAGTGCTGGATGCCTTGAATCAAGCCGGTGCCTGTATTCCGTCGGATTGCCGTGGTGGTTCCTGCGGCTTATGCAAAAAACGCCTGCTGCAAGGTGAAGTGATCCAAATGCTGGATCCGGCGGTGCCGCTGGCCGCCGGCGAAGTACTAACTTGCTGTGTACAGGCCAAAAGCGCACTGCTGCTGGGCGACTGATCAGACCGCTCATCCTGTGCAGCCCGTATTTGGTCGATTTGTAAAATAAATGTCATCTGCCTGTATTGTTCGGCCGGCATGATGCCGCCTGCAATGGTTTAACTATGCAGGAACCGATTATGACTTCAGATTTTGTCCGCAATATTCATCTGCAAACCGGTCAGCGCATGCTGGCCAAAGGCGCCAGTATGGAAGAGTTGGCCAGTCATTTTGACCGGGTTGGTTTTAGCGATCGTGAGATCGCGACCCTGTTGGCCGAGTTTGGTGATTTATCGGCCAAGCTGCCTGATCAGGAATTTGGTCACCGTCAATCCCAACGCTAACCGGTGTTTTGGGCTAATAGTGCCTGGGGATTCAGCCAGGCCTGAACGCGCTGGGCAATAAACCTGTCCAGCGTTTTACCGCCCGGCGAAAGTTGTGCTCATCTGAGTAGCCCAACCGCGCTGCCAGCTGCCGATTCGACAGCTCTGGTTGCGACAACCAGAACAGCGCCAGCTGATTGCGTAACAGATCCTGCCATTGACTAAAACTGCAATGTTGTTCCGCCAACAAACGTTTCAGCGCTGCCGGATGCAGTTGCAACATAGCAGCAGCTTCATCCGGGCTCAACCAATCCGGTAAACGCCGCAGCTGCTGCCGACTCAGCCATTCCAGTAAACCGGGCTGACGCGGTAATAACTTCGCCTGCTGACAACAAATCTGCCGCCAGTGCCGGCATTCCGCCCGTTGCTCTTGCTCCAAGCGCTGCGCCAACTGCGCCGAAGTCAGCTGTAGCAATAACGGAGCTGCGCTTTGCGTTGCATCCCCACAACGCACCTGGCGGGCAGCGCAAAGCGCCAGCACAAACTGCTGACATACCGCCAGTGCCAGTTCCTGCGCAGCGCCCATGCCGACGGCCGGCAATAACGTCAGCCGCAGCGTCGCGCCCTGCCATTGCAAAACCGGCAGGCATAATGGCCACAACTGCTGGCGATAAAACCACAGATAACGCAGCGCTTTGCCAAGGGTTGGTGCCGAGAGGATCAGCCGACAGACCGGGATCTGCGGGTTCAGCAATATCGCCTGGGCGATCACCGCCGGCAGTTCCGGACTCGGTACTTTATTCAGGTTACAGAGCAGGCGTTGCAGCGCGCCGGCATGGAGCCGAAATTGCGGTTTTTGCAGGTCGGCTTCAAACAAAGTCGTGCCGGCAAGCAGCTGATGCAGCGACGCGCCACGCCGCTGTGCGGCCTGCAGCAGTTCAGGCACGCCATGCGCAACCAGCAGCTGTTTGTCCTGATATCCGCCCGGCCGACGCATCAGTACCACACCCTGGAATACGCGGCATGTCGCGATGCAGACTGCGTTTTTGCCTGCAACAAGCATTGCTCCAGCTGTTGCAAAGCCACCGCTGCACTTTGATCCTGTACCGGCTGGACCACCGTCTGCAGCACCAAAGGTTCAGTGCAAATATGCTGCAACTGGCTTTGTAAATGCTGCGCCAGCAGTTCAGCGCTGCTTGGTGGCGTGTCTGGCAGCAGTACAACAAAACAATCACCGCTGTAGCGACAAATCACATCCTGCGGCCGCAGTTGGCCGGCAAACCAAATCGCCAGACGCTGCAGTAACTCGTCCCCGGCTGACACACCAAAATCGCGGTTGTAGGCGGCAAAGCCCTGAATATCCAATAACAGCAGCGATAAGGTCTGACCCGGCCGGCGCAACTTGATTTCCCGGTTCAGCACCGCATGCAAATACACCGGGCCGTACAGCTGAGTCAGCGGGTCAATCAGCTGGTGGTCGCGCAGAAAACCTTCGCGGCCTTGTAACTGCCGGCTAATCACCTGCTGTTCCCGATGCCAGCCAAACAAACCGATGGTTAATAACACCATGCCGACCGGTGCCGGGAAAGATTCAAGCCAGCTGAGTAATCGCTGCTCTGGCGGGTAATCCAGCACTTCGTCCGCCAAATCTAAAGTGGCAGAAAACAGCAGTAAAAAACTGCCAAAAAACAGATAGTTGGTGATACGGCCGACTGGCCGGCTACTGATGATCAGGCTCAACCAGGCGCCACAGACTGCCAGCGTCACGGCTTCACCCAGACTGTCGACGCTGTCGCGCAGCGCCCAATCTTTCAGTTCGCCCTGCTGAAATGCCAGCACAAGCACCGCCAGCAACAAGAGCAGGCAGACACTGAGTTTTTGCCGGTGATATCGCCACATCCGCTTTGCCCTCTGCGCTCATTCGCAATATCTAAACCTCTTATTCTCGGCAGCCCCTGTGACAGTGCCGTGACAACCGGATGACAAATGCTGCCCCGGCTTGTGCTGCAAAGACCCGGGTCCGCCCGGCACACAGAATCGGTTTTTTGTCTGCGTGACTGTCACACAGCCTTCGCACAATAAAGACCGGACTTTCTTCTTCAGCACTGGAAACTGTTATGACTTCTGCACCTATGTTCCATCCGCACCGGCTCAGCCGGGCTATCTGGCTTGGCCTTTGTTTAACTGCTGCTGCGACTACGACCGCGGTACATGCCGATGCCGCACTGAGTGGCCGCATCACCGACAACCAACAGCGGCTGTTACCAGGCGCTGAAGTGGTGATCCGCGAACTGAATTTAAGCCGCACCACTGCCGCCGATGGCCGGTTTGTGTTTCCGAAACTACCGGCAGGCAGCTATACGCTGCAGGTGCGTTATGTCGGTGCGGCGCTCGCTGAGCAAGCCGTGATCATCGCAGCCGACCCACTGCAACTCGGTGATATCAAATTACGCGCGGTCGATAACAGCCTCGAACACGTGGAAGTCACCGGCCAGTCCGGCGCCGTCAGTAAAGCCTTGAGCCGCCAGCGCAATGCCGCCGGCATCGTCACAGTGGCAAGCACCGACGAAATGGGCCAGTTCCCGGACAGCAATGCCAGTGAAGCCTTGCAACGCCTGGCCGGTGTGTCGGTCGAGCGCGACCAGGGTGAAGGCCGTTTTGTCCGCGTGCGCGGTTTGGCACCGGATTACAACGCCGTGACCTACAACGGGACTTCACTGGCAGCGCCGGAAGCGGGCCGCCGTGCGGTTGCGCTGGATGTGATCCCATCCGATTTATTGGAATCGGTCGAAGTCAGCAAAACGCTGACGCCGGATATGCCGGCTGGCTCTTTAGGCGGCACTATTGAAATCAAGAGCTTATCTGCGTTTGACCGCAGCCATGATTTCTATAGCTTCACGGCAGAAGCCGGCCATAACAGCCTGGTTGATGCACAAAGCCCTAAAATTTCCGGTGTTGCAACGCGCCTGTTTGATGTTGGCGATAACACCGACAGCCTGGGCATCGCATTCGCCGGTAGCCTGGCCAAACGTAAATTTGGTTCCGACAACAGCGAAACCGGCGGCAAATGGGATTTCCCGGATGGCCTCGAAGAGTTTGAGCTGCGCGACTATCAAATCAGCCGCGAACGTTTGGGCCTTGCGCTGAACGCCGACTACAGACCCGACAGCCTGACCGAATATTATGTCCGCACGCTGTATAGCCGCTTTACCGACGATGAAAGCCGGCAGGCGCTGATCACCGAGCTCGACAAAGCGCAGCTGGCCGGTGTGACCGGCAAAGGCAAATTGGTGCGGGAGCTGAAGCAACGCGAAGAGCAACAAAGCATCAGCGCGCTGGTACTCGGCACCAAACAGCAGCAAGGCGCTTATGAGTGGCAACTGGAAGCCGGCAGCAGCCAGGCCGACGAAGACACGCCTTTTAGTATTTCCGGTGCCGCATTCGAGCAGAAATTTAAAACGGGCCTGGGCTTTCAGGGCGGCGACATGTTGCAACTGATCGCGCCGGATGCAGCTTATCTGGCGGACGGTTACAGCATTGACGAAGTCGAGATGGGCGACACCTACACCAAAGAGCAGGAGCAAAATGTGCGGGCTGATTTGAGCCGCGAGTTTATCGCTGCCGATGGTGTCTGGCAGCTGAAAACCGGTGTGAAAATCAGTCAGCGCGAAAAAACGGCCCGGGAAACGGTGTGGGCCTTTGA
>JAIXSW010000510.1 GCA_027484495.1 Gammaproteobacteria bacterium | reverse complement strand
CCGTCACCTGTCACGTCAATTTCTGGCACTGAACTGATGGAAACCGGTGCACTGAACATCGGTGAAGTGCTGAACGAATTACCGGCATTGGCTTCTACCTATTCAATGGCCAACTCAGGCAACTATATCGGTACTGCTGGTTTGAACCTGCTCGACTTACGTGGCATGGGCGCAGACCGCACGTTGGTGCTGGTTGACGGTAAACGCCATGTTTCATCTAGCGCAGGCTCTGCCTCTGTCGATACCAATACCATTCCGACCGCCTGGATCGAATCTGTTGAAATCATCACCGGCGGCGCTTCGGCCGTATACGGTGCCGATGCTGTGACCGGCGTGGTCAACTTCAAACTGAAGAAAAACATCGAAGGTCTGGAAGTCAGCGCGACCGGCGGTAAAGCCAACGACAACCCGTACAACAACCACAAGTTCAACTTCTCTTACGGCAGTGATTATGCCGGTGGTCGCGGCAATGCAGCCTTTGCTGCGGAAGTGTCTGGCCAGCGCGTGTTGAACGCGAAAGAACGTTCGTTGACCCGCACGCCTTATATGAACGTGCGTAACGCCGCCAGCAAAGACAAAAAAGACCCTGTAACCGGCGCGACCATCCATGACGGTATTCCAGACCGCATCACGCTGCCAAATACCGGTTGGTACGACAGTTCAGTGAACGGCAACTTCTATCTGGAAGAAGGTAATGCCCTGAATTGGTATACCTTTAACAACGACGGCTCCGTACGCCTGCAAAACCTCGGCACCACCTATGGTGAATGGGGTCGCTGCAGCAACTGTGATCTGCTGGATTTAAAAGAGTATGCAGACTTACAGCCAGAATTTAACCGCTACAGCCTGAATGCAAAAACTAACTTTGAACTGAACGACAACCACAATTTAAGTGCAGAAGCAAAGCATGTGATCAGTAAAGGCGACAGTGCTGGCCAACCATCGTTCTTTGAATACGACACCGCACTGGAAATGAAAGCAGACAATGCCTACATTCACCCGACTTTAGCTGCGCTGATGGCGAAAAACGGTTTGGATGCAGTATACGTACACCGCTTCAACAAAGATGCCGGCCGTCGGATGGAAGAAAACACCCGTACGACCAACCGCGCACTGGTTGCACTGGATGGCAATCTGAACGACGACTGGAGCTATGAAACCTACGCGGTTTATGGCCAGACCAAACTGGAACAGGAAAACTTTAACAACCTGATCCGGAAGAACTTTGCTCAGTCGATTGATGCGGTAAAAGATAGCAATGGCAAAATCGTCTGCCGTGACGCTACCGCCCGTGCTGCCGGTTGTGTACCGACCAGCGTGTTTGGTAATGGTGCAGTAAATCCGGCCGCCAGCGCTTGGTTTAATACCAATTCGCTGTCAACCAGCACTATCAAGCAGCAAGTCGTCAACGCCAGCGTTGCCAACAGCGCTCTGTTTGAATTACCAGCGGGTATGGTGGGTTTTGCTGCCGGTACTGAATACCGTCATGAGCAAAGCGACTCTATTCCGGACGCTTTTGCCGCAACAGGCGCGACATTCTTAAACGCGCTGCAGGAAGAACACGGTAAATTCAACGTCAAAGAAGCCTTTGCTGAAATCACAGCGCCTATCGTTTCCGATGTTTTCCTGATCCAGGACCTGACCTTTGATGCTGCGGTACGTGTTGCGGATTACAGCTCTATCGGCAATGCAACCAGCTGGAAAACCGGTTTAGACTGGACCATCACCGACGAAGTGCGGATGCGTTCAACCTATTCAGTTGCACTGCGCGCACCGAATATCGGTGAGCTGTACGGCCCACAAAATCAGACCTTCTTCAGCGTCTATGATCCTTGTGGCAAAGAGTACAACCAAAGCGCGCTGCGTGTACAAAACTGTAAAGCTCTGGGCATTCCGGTGAACTTCGATCCGACAGCAACAGCGTCAACGATTGAAGGTTTATCTGGTGGTAACCCGAACCTGAAACCGGAAGAGTCAAAATCTTACACTGTGGGCGCTGTTTACCAGCCT
This sequence comes from Gammaproteobacteria bacterium, assembly GCA_027484495.1. GTDB lineage: Bacteria > Pseudomonadota > Gammaproteobacteria > Enterobacterales > Alteromonadaceae > Pararheinheimera. The sequence goes on along the minus strand of JAIXSW010000510.1, from coordinate 3,870 downwards.
GAACTGATTGAAAACCTGACTTTCACTGTCGACTACTGGTCAATCGATATCGATGACGCTATTTCTGCAGTGTCAGCTCAAGATATCCTGAATAAGTGTGTTGATAGCCCAAGTGGTATCAACAACCAGTTCTGTGCGCTGATTAAACGCGACGCCAGTAGCCGCGAGCTGAAGCTGATCACCTCGATCACGCAGAACGTTGCCGCGCAAACTGCAGAAGGTGTCGATTTTGAAATTGGTTATGATTTTGATGCCGCTGGCGGTCGTATCAAAACCAAACTGATCGGTACTTATCTGGATTCACGCAAAACCTTCTCGTTCCAGGACAATCCGTCTGTGTTTGAACAGAACGCCGGCACTGAAGGTGAAGCGGTATGGCAGGAAAACTTCACGGTTTCTTACGTCCGTGATGCGTGGACTGCAAGCTGGAAAACCCGTCACTTAAGCGCAGTCAGCCTGTATTCTGATCAGGATCTGGTCACCAACCCGGATCCGGTTGACATCATGGGCTACGGCAGCTACTTCATCACCGATATCAGCCTGGGTTACCAGTTTGAAAACGGCGTGAACTGGAGCGTTGGTATCGACAACCTGTTTGACCGCAACCTGCCAGGTGTAACGACTGGTACAGGTACCGGTTCGGCCAGCTACGACAATATCGGCCAGTTCTTCTACACCACAGTGTCTTACAAAATGTAAGTCCGGTTAAAAGAACCAAGAAGGCGGGGATCTCCCCGCCTTTTTTATCTGCCATATTTGTTGAACTCAGTCCGAACGGATTACGCCATCTCCCGCAATTGCCGTCACGCAGCCTAGGGTCCACCACAGGGTATCAGAGTGACTTATGCCATTTTGTTCTGAGCCAGTTGGTTTAGCTGTATAGAGAAGTCTGAAAGTCTGGCCGCTGAGCATGCCAAACATGTCAGGATTGCCAAAAAATATCTTTAAATTTCAATCAAATAGAATCTAAAGCACAACTACCTGACACTGTCTCCCCCCCCTTTGCCAGATATAACCAGAACACTAATCAAACCGCTAAACACCCAGACATCCGGTTATAACAAAAACATCTGAGTAAGCAGTAATTGCTGCTTTTTCAACACTTCATCTGCTGGTTAAATGCGCCGCAATTACCGCCGTACTGATACTGCGGCAGACTGAAGATGCGGAGTTGATCATGGCCACAGCCACTTTACCTATGCTGGATTTAGCGCAGTACCACGGGGAACACCGGGCGGCGTTTTTACGCCAGCTGCGTGTTGCGTCGCGGGATGTCGGCTTTTTTTACCTGACCGGTCACGGCATCAGCCCACAAACCCAACAACAGGTTCTGGCGCTTGGCCGCGAATTTTTTGCCTTGCCGCTGGCGGAGAAAACCCAGGTGCAGATGCTGAACTCGCCGCACTTTCGTGGTTACACCCGCTTAAACGGCGAGCTGACCCGCGGCCAACCTGACCAGCGGGAGCAGTTTGACATCATGCGCGAAGACGCTGTCGTGGGCCTTCCTACCAGCAATGCACTGTGGCGCCGTTTAGTCGGGCCGAATCAGTGGCCGACGGCCTTACCGGCGCTGAAACCTACCTTGCTGGCATTTCAGCAGCAGCTGACCGACGTCACAGTCACCTTATTGCGCGCCATGCTAGAAGCGCTGGCGTTACCGGCCGATGCATTGGATCACACTATTGCCGGTCTGAATGGCCAGGAAGGCCCCTATCAGCATATGAAAATAGTTCGTTATCCTGTGGCTGCGGCCAATGCCAGCAAACAGGGCGTTGGCGCGCATAAAGATCCGGGTTATCTGACGCTGGTGCTGCAGGACCAACAGGCTGGCCTCGAGGTTGAAACCGCCGACGGCTGGGTACTGGCCGAACCGGTACCCGGTGCATTTGTCGTCAATATCGGCGAGCTGCTCGAGATGGCGTCCAATGGCTACCTGAAAGCCACGACGCACCGCGTCACCAGTCCACAACAACAAGACCGCTACTCAGTGGCATTTTTTATGGCGGCGCAGCTGGATGCCACAGTGCCGCTGCTGCCACTGAGTGCCGAACTCGCCGCAGAAGCGCAAGGACCGGCGACAGATCCGGCCAACCCGCTGCTGCGTCAGGTCGGCGATAACACACTCAAAGGCCGGCTACGCTCGCATCGCGATGTCGCAGCCCGGCATTATCCGGAGCTGGCAAACGCCAGCTAGCAGTGGCCACAAGCCCATCGGATGCAGCCGCCAAGCAAGCTGCGCGTCCGGATGGCTCGGTTTTTTTCGCTGGATTGGTTAGGCTTGCCGCACTTCGCCGACCTTTTTGTTAAGGATTGCGCCAATGCCTGTGCAAGCGCCAATCCGCTCTCTTTTTTACAGGGAATTCCCAATGAAAATGCAAACGCTGGCCATCCATGCCGGCCAACAACCAGACCCGTCCACCGGCGCGTTAAATACTCCGGTCTATCTGACCAGTACTTACAGCTACGGCACTGCACAGGAAGGCAAAGACCGCTTTGCCGGCAAAAACCCGGGTTATATCTACAGCCGTTTTGCCAACCCAACCTCAAGCGCGCTGGAGCAGAAACTGGCGGCACTGGAAGGCGCAGACGAAGCTATCGTGGTCGCCAGCGGCATGGCAGCGATCAGCTCCATTGTCTACGCGCTGACGCAACAAGGTGATGAAGTCGCGTTTATCGACCCGGTTTACGGCGGTACCGATGCGTTTTTACGCAATACCTTGGTCCGCGCCGGCGTCAAAGTGGTCAGCTACAGCTCAGATGATGATTTTGTCAGCCGTCACAATCCGAATACCCGCCTAGTGTTGTGGGAGCCGGTCACCAATCCAACGCTGAAGGTCGTCGACAGCCGCAAAATCATCGCAGTAGCCAAACAAATCGGCGCTATTACCGTCTGTGATAACACCTTCCTGACCCCAGCCCTGTTTCAGCCACTGAGCATTGGCGCCGATTTAGTCATGCATAGCGGTACCAAATACCTCTGCGGCCATGGCGACATTATCGCCGGTGTCATTGCTGGTAACGGCCCGCTCATTCAGCGCGTGCGTACCGTGGCGCTGAAGCATATTGGCGTGCCAATGGGGCCACAAGAAGCGTATTTACTGCAACGCGGTGTCAAAACGCTGCCACTGCGGATGCGGGCACATTGCGACAATGCCAAAGCTGTCGCTGAGTTTTTAAGCGCACAGCCTCAAGTCGCCGCAGTGTATTTCCCGGGTTTACCGTCTCATCCGGGCCATCAGGCCATTGCTGATACAGCAGCTGGTTTTGGCGGGATGGTGGCGCTGGAACTTCATGGCGGCTTTGACGCCTGCGCCCGTTTGCTCGACAACCTGACTCTGTTCGCACAGGCCGTCAGTTTAGGCGATTTAGAAAGTCTGGCCTGTCACCCCGCCAGCACCACGCATGCCGCGATGACGCCTGCCGATCGCGACCGCGCCAACGTCACTGACAACCTGGTGCGCTTAAGTATTGGTGTCGAGGATATTGAAGATTTGCTGGCGGATTTAGCGCAGGCGCTAGCCAAGGTCTAACTATCGTCCGAATGCAAAGCAGATAACAGACCGGGCTTCTACCCGGTCTTTTTTTACCCCGCCGTCACATTCTTTACCGAAGGCAGACTGATCAGATTTGCTTTCACCTGCCTGCAGGCCAATACTGGCAAGGCTCAAAAGCCTCATAATAAAAACTCAGGAACACTTATGAAAACATCCTTCCAACCTACATTAATTGCGGTGCTGGTGGCCGGCGCTTTGCTCGGTTGTCAGCCAGCCAGTAAACCAGCCGCGGATACGCCGGTCACGCCGGCACAGGCCGCAGCAGCAACCACCACACCAACCGCAGAAGAAGCCAAAGCGTTTGTCGTCAAGGCAT